>NZ_JBEYHT010000010.1:0-177280 GCF_040635425.1 Streptomyces laurentii
GTTGTGAGGGCGCCCCCCCGCGCCCCCCCCCCCCCCCGGGCCCCCCCCCCGCGGAACTGGCAAGCGGCGAGGGAAGGGCAAGCGCTCCCTGGCCACCCACTGGTACGCCGGGGCGATGGTCGCGCCGGTCGTACTCGTGATCGGCGTGATCATCGGATACCCGCTGGTCCGCGGTATCTGGCTGTCGCTCACCGACGCCAACGAACGCAACGTCGAGCGTTCCATCGGGGTCAACCACATCCCCGCGACGTACGAGTTCGTGGGGCTCGACAACTACACCGCGGCGATCACCGGCGACCAGTTCCTCGGCACGCTCGGCTGGACGCTGCTGTGGACGGTGGCCTGTGTCTCCGTCACCTTCAGCCTCGGACTCGGCCTCGCGGTCCTGCTCAACCGCAGGATCGCCGGCCGCTCCGTCTACCGGACGCTGCTGATCCTGCCCTGGGCGGTGCCCGGCTTCGTCTCCGTCTTCTCCTGGCGTTTCCTGTACAACAAGGACAACGGCCTGCTCAACAAGATCCTCGCGGGCGGCGGCATCGACGCGATCCCGTGGCTCAACGACCCCACCTGGGCCAAGGTCTCGGTCATCGCGGTCAACGTCTGGATCGGCGTCCCGTTCATGATGGTCGCCCTCCTCGGCGGGCTCCAGTCCATCCCCGGCGAGCTGTACGAGGCCGCCGAGATGGACGGCGCGAACGCCTTCCAGCGCTTCCGCCACATCACCCTGCCCGGCCTGCGGTCGGTGTCCTCGACGGTGACGCTGCTCTCCGTCATCTGGACCTTCAACCAGTTCCCGGTGATCTTCCTGCTCACCCGGGGCGGACCGGGCGAGGCCACCCAGATCCTGGTGACCCAGGCGTTCAAGTTCTCCTTCGAGATCAGCCCCCGCGACTTCGCCCAGTCCTCGACGTGGGGCGTGCTGATCCTGATCCTCCTGATGGCCTTCGCCGCGGTCTACCGCCGGGTCCTCCGCAAGCAGGGAGAAGTCTGGTGACCACCGCCCCCGCCCCCACCACGGCCCCCACGACCGCTCCCGCCTCCGCCGACACGCGCCGCGCGGGCAGGCCGCGCCGCCGCGGCGAGCGTTCGCCGCTCGCGTCGGTCGCCCTGCACCTCACGCTGATCGTCGCGTCCGTGATCGCGGTCTTCCCGGCCCTGTGGGTCCTGCTGACCTCGCTCAAGCCCGCGGCGTACGCGACCACCACGGACTTCTTCAAGGAGCCGACGCTCGACAACTACACGAACCTGCTGGGGGACACCCCGTTCCTCACCTGGTTCGGCAACTCGGTGGTGATCGCCGCCTTCACCACCGCGCTCGGCGTCTTCATCTCCTGCACCACCGGCTACGCGGTCAGCCGCTTCCGCTTCCCCGGCAAGCGCGGACTGATGTGGACCCTGCTCATCACCCAGATGTTCCCGGTCGCCGTCCTCATCGTGCCGATCTACAACATCCTGGCGTCGATGGGCCTGCTCAACAACGCGGCCGGCCTGGTCGTCACCTACATGACGATCGCCGTGCCGTTCTGCGCCTGGATGATGAAGGGCTTCTTCGACAGCATCCCGCGCGAGATCGACGAGTCCGGATACGTCGACGGCCTCAACCCGTTCGGCACCTTCTGGCGGCTGATCCTGCCGCTCGCCAAGCCGGGCATAGCCGTGACCGCCTTCTACTCCTTCATCACGGCCTGGGGCGAGGTCGCCTACGCCTCCGCCTTCATGGTCGGCGACGACAACCTCACCCTCGCGGGCGGACTGCAGAAGTTCGTCAACCAGTACAGCGCGCAGTGGGGCCCGATGTCCGCGGCCTCCGTGCTCATCGCCGTCCCCGCCGCCCTGGTGTTCCTCTTCGCCCAGCGCCACCTGGTGACCGGCATGTCCGCCGGTGCCGTGAAGGGCTGAGCCCCCACTTCGCGAAGTCCCGGCCGGGGCACCGGCGTACACCCGCCCAGGATGTACGCCGGTGTCCCGCACCGCCACTACGCGGCCGTGCGGCCGTGCCGTCCTGCCCGGCCGCCCCTGCCGCACCGCCGCCGCACCCGCGGAACCGCGCTGTCCCGCCCGTACCGCCGTCCCGTGTCCGCACGCTCCTTTCGACGCTAGGAAGACATGACCCAGCACCTCACCACCGCCACCGACGCCGCCCCCGCCACCGGCACGCAGTCGGACTGGTGGAGAGACGCGGTGATCTACCAGGTCTATCCGCGCAGCTTCGCCGACGGGAACGGCGACGGCATGGGCGACCTCGCGGGCGTCCGCAGCCGGCTGCCGTACCTCCGGGACCTCGGTGTCGACGCCGTCTGGCTCTCGCCCTTCTACGCCTCCCCGCAGGCCGACGCCGGCTACGACGTCTCCGACTACCGGACCATCGACCCCATGTTCGGCACGCTGGACGACGCCGACGCCCTCATCCGCGAGGCCCACGCCCTGGGCCTGCGGATCATCGTCGACCTGGTCCCCAACCACTCCTCCGACCGGCACGAGTGGTTCCGCCGCGCCCTCGCCGAGGGCCCCGGCTCCCCGCTGCGCGAGCGCTACCACTTCCGCCCCGGCCAGGGCGTCGATGGCGAACTCCCGCCCAACGACTGGGAGTCCATCTTCGGCGGCCCCGCCTGGACCCGCACCGAGAACCCGGACGGCACCCCAGGCGACTGGTATCTGCACCTCTTCGCGCCCGAGCAGCCCGACTTCAACTGGGAACACCCGGCCGTCCGCGACGAGTTCCGCTCCATCCTGCGCTTCTGGCTCGACATGGGCGTCGACGGCTTCCGCGTCGACGTCGCCCACGGCCTGGTCAAGGCCGAGGGCCTGCCCGACATCGGCGGCCACGACCAGCTCAAGCTGCTCGGCAACGACGTCATGCCCTTCTTCGACCAGGACGGCGTGCACGAGGTCTACCGCTCCTGGCGCACCGTCCTCGCCGAGTACGGCGACGACCGCGTCCTGGTCGCCGAGGCCTGGACCCCGACCGTCGAGCGCACCGCCCACTACGTGCGCCCCGACGAGATGCACCAGGCCTTCAACTTCCAGTACCTGGGCACCTCGTGGGACGCGGCCGAGCTGCGGCTCGTGATCGACGCCTCGCTCGCCGCGATGCGCCCCGTCGGCGCCCCCACCACCTGGGTGCTGTCCAACCACGACGTCACCCGGCACGCCACCCGCTTCGCCAACCCGGCCGGCCTCGGCACCCAGCTGCGCACCCCGGGCGACCGCGCCCTCGGCCTGCGCCGGGCCCGCGCCGCGACCCTGCTGATGCTCGCGCTGCCCGGCTCCGCGTACGTCTACCAGGGCGAGGAACTCGGCCTGCCCGACGTCACCGACCTGCCCGACGAGGTCCGTCAGGACCCGTCCTTCTTCCGCGCCACCGGCCAGGACGGCTTCCGCGACGGCTGCCGGGTGCCGATCCCGTGGACCGTCGAGGGCGGCTCGTACGGCTTCGGCGCCGGCGGCTCCTGGCTGCCGCAGCCCGCCACCTGGGGCGCCCTCAGCGTCGAGGCGCAGACCGGCGACCCCGCCTCCACCCTGGAGCTGTACCGCGCCGCGCTCGCCGTGCGCCGGACGCGACCCGGGCTCGGCGCGGGCGATTCCGTGGAGTGGCTGGACGCCCCCGAGGGCGTCCTGGCCTTCCGCCGCGACGGATTCGTCTGCACCGCCAACACC
The DNA here is from genome assembly GCF_040635425.1 of Streptomyces laurentii. Lineage (NCBI taxonomy): Bacteria > Bacillati > Actinomycetota > Actinomycetes > Kitasatosporales > Streptomycetaceae > Streptomyces > Streptomyces laurentii. Next base: position 3,658 of record NZ_JBEYHT010000010.1, read on the forward strand.
ACCGGCCGGGTCATCACCGTCCCGCGGCCCGGCCGGTTCCTGCTCGCCAGCGAGGCCGTCGGCGCGTCCGCCGTCCTCGCCGGCGAGGAGTTCGTCGAGCTGCCCGCCGACACGACAGTCTGGTGGGCGGTGTGACGATTCCCCCGCCGCGGGGCGCCGGAGGGGGCGCTCCGCGGCTCGCGGACATCGCGGCCCAGTCGGGGGTGAGCGAGGCCACCGTCAGCCGGGTCCTCAACGGCAAGGCGGGCGTGGCCGGCGCGACCCGGCACAAGGTGCTGGCCGCGCTCGACGTGCTCGGCTACGAGCGTCCCGTACGGCTGAAACGGCGCAGCGCGGGCCTCATCGGCCTGGTCGTGCCCGAGCTGACCAACCCCATCTTCCCGGCGTTCGCGCAGGTCATCGAGCAGGTGCTGGCCGGGCACGGCTACACCCCGGTGCTGTGCACCCAGATGCCCGGCGGCGCCACCGAGGACGAGCTGGTCGAGCAGCTGGTGGAGCGTGGGGTGGCCGGCATCGTCTTCCTGTCCGGGCTGCACGCGGACGCCTCCGCCGACCCGGCCCGCTACACCCGGCTCGCCGCGCGCGGGGTGCCGTTCGTCCTCGTCAACGGCTTCAACGAGCGCGTCGACGCCAACTTCGTCTCGCCCGACGACCGGGCGGCGGCCCGGATGGCCGTACGCCATCTCGCCGACCTCGGCCACGAGCGGATCGGCCTGGCCATCGGACCGGTCCGGTACGTCCCCTCGCGCCGCAAGGCCGAGGGCTTCGCGGCCGAACTCCACGCCCGGCTCGGCATCGCCCGGGACGAGGCGGAACGCTTCGTCCGGCCCACCCTGTTCGGCGTGGAGGGCGGGCACGCCGCCGCCGACCTGCTGCTCGACGAGGGCTGTACGGGCATCGTGTGCGGCTCCGACCTGATGGCGCTCGGCGCCGTCCGGGCGGCCCGCGCCCGCGGGCTCGACGTGCCCCGGGACGTGTCGGTGGTCGGCTTCGACGACTCCCCGCTCATCGCGTTCACCGACCCGCCGCTGACCACGGTCCGGCAGCCGGTGCAGGCGATGGCGACGGCGGCTGTCGGCACGCTCCTGGAGGAGATCGAGGGAAACCCGGTCCAGCGCACGGAGTTCGTCTTCCAGCCGGAACTGGTGGTCCGCGGCTCGACGGCCCAGCGCCCCACCGGTCTCTGACCAACCCCCGGGACCCCGGCGGATGTTCGCCGGGGTCCCGTCGTATTCCCGTGGGTGGCCCCCGGGTTCCGCCCGGACGTGCGGAAAGGGTTGACCGCACACCTGTACGCCCCTACGGTCACGGCTGAAATCCGTTTCTGTCGCTTGCGGCAACATCTTGCGAACCGCTGGTGTCGGCAAGTGGTCGGGGAGCCGCACAGGAGGAAGTCATGGCCCGAAAGACCGTGTCCGCCACGCTCGCCCTCGCGGCGGGAGCCGCCCTGGCCGTGACGGCGCCCGCGCCCGCCGCCCAGGCCGCGCCTCCCGGCACCAAGGACGTCACCGCCGTGATGTTCGAGTGGAACTTCGCCTCCGTGGCCCGCGCCTGCACCGACCGGCTCGGCCCGGCCGGCTACGGCTACGTGCAGGTCTCGCCGCCCCAGGAGCGCATCCAGGGCACGCAGTGGTGGACCGCGTACCAGCCGGTCAGCTACAAGATCGCCGGCCCGCTCGGCGACCGCGCCGCGTTCTCGTCCATGGTCTCCACCTGCCACGCCGCCGGCGTGAAGGTCGTCGTGGACTCCGTGATCAACCACATGTCCGCCGGTTCCGGCACCGGGACCGGCGGCAGCACGTACTCCAAGTACGACTACCCGGGCCTGTACTCCGGCTGGGACATGGACGACTGCCGCGCGGAGATCACCAACTACCAGGACCGCGCCAACGTCCAGAACTGCGAACTCGTCGGCCTGGCCGACCTCGACACCGGCGAGGACTACGTCCGCGGCCGGATCGCCGGCTACCTCGACGACCTGCTGTCACTGGGCGCCGACGGCTTCCGGATCGACGCCGCCAAGCACATGCCGGCCGCCGACCTCGCGAACATCAAGTCCCGGCTGACGAAGCCTTCCGTCTACTGGAAGCAGGAGGCCATCTACGGCGCCGGCGAGGCGGTGTCCCCGACCGAGTACCTCGGCAACGGCGACGTCCAGGAGTTCCGCTACGCCCGCGACCTCAAGCGCGTCTTCCAGAACGAGAAGCTCGCCTATCTGAACAACTACGGCGAGGGCTGGGCCTACATGCCCTCGGGCCAGTCCGCCGTCTTCGTCGACAACCACGACACCGAGCGCGGCGGCGACACCCTCAACTACAAGAACGGCGCGGACTACACCCTCGCCAACGTCTTCATGCTCGCCTGGCCGTACGGCTCCCCGGACGTCAACTCCGGCTACGAGTGGACCAGCAAGGACGCCGGAGCCCCCAACAACCACCAGGTGAGCGCCTGTTACCAGAACGGCTGGAAGTGCCAGCACGCCTGGCGCGAGATCTCCTCCATGGTCGGCTTCCGCAACACCGCGCGCGGCCAGGGCGTCACCAACTGGTGGGACAACGGCAACGACGCCATCGCCTTCGGCCGCGGCAACGCCGCCTACGTCGCGATCAACCACGAGCCCTCGTCCCTCACCCGCACCTTCCAGACCTCCCTGCCCGCCGGCGCCTACTGCGACGTCCAGCGCGACAACACCCGGGTGACGGTCGACGCGACGGGCAAATTCACCGCCACCCTCGCCCCCAACACGGCAGTGGCCCTCCACACGGCTGCCCGAGGCTGCTGACCCTCTCCAGGGACCCACGACCCGCAGCCCGCGCCGCCCCGCCCTCCCGTACCACCAGACCCGCACCTCCTGGGAGCCAACCCCCGTGATACGCAAGAGAACGGCGACCGTCCTGGCCGCCGCCCTGTGCGCGGCCCTCGTGCCCGCCCTACCCGCGACCGCGTCCGCCGCGGCGGCGCCCCGCCCCCCGGCACCGCCCTCCGACGCCGCGCTCGCCGCGGCCCCGCCCCGCCACGACCTCACCCGCGACCAGTTCTACTTCGTGCTGCCCGACCGCTTCGCCAACGGCGACCCCGCCAACGACCGCGGCGGACTCACCGGCAGCCGTACCGCGACCGGCTTCGACCCGGCCGACAAGGGCTTCTACCAGGGCGGCGACCTCAAGGGCCTGACCGACCGGCTCGACTACATCAAGGGCCTCGGCACGACCGCCATCTGGATGGCGCCGATCTTCAAGAACCGGCCCGTGCAGGGTGAGGGCAAGGACGCCAGCGCCGGCTACCACGGCTACTGGATCACCGACTTCACCCAGGTCGACCCGCACTTCGGCACGAACGACGACCTGAAGAAGCTGATCAAGGCGGCCCACGCCAAGGGCATGAAGGTCTTCTTCGACGTCATCACCAACCACACGGCCGACACCGTCGACTACGCCGAGAAGACGTACGGCTACCGCCCCAAGGGCGCCTACCCGTACCTCGATCGCACCGGCCGCCCCTTCGACGACCGCGCGGGCGTCCCGGCGAAGGCGGTGGACGCCCGCTCCTTCCCGTACACTCCGGCCGTCACCACCCGGGACAAGGTCCCGGCCTGGCTCAACGACCCGACGATGTACCACAACCGGGGCGACTCCACGTGGGTCGGCGAGTCCGCCGAGTACGGCGACTTCGTGGGCCTGGACGACCTGTGGACCGAGCGTCCCGAAGTCGTCGAGGGCATGAAGAGGATCTACGAGAAGTGGGTCCGGGACTTCGACATCGACGGGTTCCGCGTCGACACCGTCAAGCATGTGGACCTGGACTTCTGGACCCAGTGGGCCACCGCCCTCGACGCGTACGCCAAGAAGCGGGGCCGGGACGACTTCTTCATGTTCGGAGAGGTCTACTCCGCCGACCCGGCCGTCACCTCCCCGTACGTCACGCGGGGCCGCCTCGACGCCACGCTCGACTTCCCCTTCCAGGACGCCGCCCGCGCCTACGCCTCGCAGGGCGCTGGTGCCGACAAGCTCGCCAAGGTCTTCGCCGAGGACTTCCGTTACACGACCGACAAGGCCAACGCCTACGAGCAGGTCACCTTCCTCGGCAACCACGACATGGGCCGCATCGGCTCCTTCTTGAAGCAGGACCACCCGGACGCCGCCGACGCCGAGCTGGTCCAGCGGGCCCGTCTCGCGAACGAGCTGATGTTCCTCAGCCGCGGCAATCCGGTGGTCTACTACGGCGACGAGCAGGGCTTCACGGGCCCCGGCGGCGACAAGGACGCCCGCCAGACTCTCTTCGCCTCGAAGACCGCCGACTACCTCGACGACGACCAGCTCGGCACCGACCGCACCCACGCGTCCGACGCCTACGACACCGGCCACCCGCTGTACAAGGCGATCGCCGCCCTGTCGAAGCTGACCCGCGACCACCCGGCGCTGCGCGACGGCGTCCAGCAGGAGCGCCTCGCCGATGGCTCCGTCTACGCCTTCACGCGCACGGACCCGAGGACACGGACCGCGTACCTGGTCGCCACCAACAGCGCCACCACGGCGAAGACGGTCACCGTCCCCGTCGACGGAAGGAACTTCCTTCCCCTGTACGGCGGTCAGGGCGCCGTCGCCGCGAAGGACGGCAAGGTCACCGTCACCGTCCCGGCCCTCGGCTCCCTCGTCCTCAAGGCCGGCGCCCCGCTTCCCGCCCCGGCCGCCGCGCCCACCGTCTCCCTGAAGGCCCCGGCCGCCGGCGCCACCGGCACCGTCGAGATCGCCGCCGACGTCAGCGGCGGCGGCCTGAACCGGGTCGTGTTCGCCGCCCAGGCCGGCGACGGCCCCTGGCGCACCCTCGGCACCGCCGACCACGCCCCGTACAAGGTCACCCAGCAGGTGACCGCCCCCGCCGGCACCGCGCTGCGCTACAAGGCCGTGGCCGTCGACGCCGCCGGCCGCACCGCGAGCGCCCTGGCGACCAGCACCGCCGGCCAGGCCCCGGCGCCCGAGAAGCCCGTCGCCGTCGAACGCACCTGGGCCGTCGTCCACTACCAGCGGGAGGGCGAGGACGACAAGGCCTACGACGGCTGGACCCTGAAGTCGGCGGGTCAGAGCACCCCGTTCACCGGCCGTGACGCGTACGGGGCCTTCGCCTGGGTCCGCGTCCCCGAGGGCGAGACCACCCTCCCGTACACCGTCGAGAAGGACGGCACCGCCGACGGCCCCCAGCGAAGCATCACCCTCGCCCGCACCGGCGAGGTCTGGATCACGCGGGGCGACCCCGGCCAGTCCGACACCGCCCCCGCGTCCGCGCCGCAGGACAAGACGAAGGCCGTCCTGCACTACCAGCGCCCCGACGGAAAGTACGACGGCTGGGGCCTGCACCTGTGGACCGGCGCCGCCCAGCCCACCGACTGGTCCAAGCCGCTGATGCCGGCCCGCTTCGACGCCTACGGCGCCGTGTACGAGGTGCCGCTCGCCGACGGCGCCACGAACCTCTCGTACATCCTCCACAACGGCGACCAGAAGGACCTGCCCACCGACCAGTCCCTCGACCTCGCCACCTACGGCAACGAGGTCTGGCTGCTCGGCGGCGAACCCCGCTATCTGCTGCCGCAGACCGGCGGCGCCCCCGACCTCGACCTCGGCAAGGCCGAGGCCCAGTGGATCGACCGGGACACCGTCGTCTGGAAGGTGAAGGCCACCGACGCCACCAGCCAGCAGCTGGTGTACGCGCCGGGCACGGCCGCCGGCGGCATCACCGTCACCGACGGCGCGCTCAGCGACGAGGGCCGCTGGCTCCGGCTCGCCCCCGGCGCGCTCACCGACGCCCAGAAGGCGAAGTTCCCGCACCTGAAGGACTACCCCGCCTTCCGCGTCGACCCGCGCGACACCGGCCGGGTCCGCGACTCGCTGCGCGGCCAGCTCCTCGCCACCCAGCGCGCCGCGAACGGCGCCCTGCTCGCCGCCACCGGCGTCCAGACCGCCGGAGTCCTCGACGACCTGTACGCGAAGGAGGCCGGCGGGGCGGCCCTCGGCCCGGTGTTCCGGGGCGGGAAGCCGACCCTCTCCGTCTGGGCCCCGACCGCCCGGTCCGTCGCCCTCGAACTCGACGGCCGGAGCGTCCCGATGCGCCGCGACGGCGCCTCCGGCGTGTGGTCCGTCACCGGCACGAAGGCCTGGACCGGCAAGCCGTACCGCTACGTGGTGAAGGTCTGGGCGCCGAGCGTCCAGAAGACCGTCGAGAACCGGGTCACCGACCCGTACGCGACCGCCCTCACCACCGACTCGGCCCGCGGTCTCGTCGTCGACCTCGCCGACCCGAAGCTCGCGCCGAAGGGCTGGCAGGGACTGAGGAAGCCGGCCGCCGTGCCGCTGCGCGACGCGCAGATCCAGGAACTGCACATCCGCGACTTCTCCATCGCGGACGCCACCGTCCCCGCCGGCCACCGCGGCACCTACCTCGCCTTCACCGACACCGGCAGCACCGGCTCGCGCCACCTGAAGGACCTCGCGAAGGCCGGGACGTCGTACGTCCACCTGCTCCCGGCCTTCGACATCGGCACCATCCCCGAGAAGAGGAGCGACCAGGCCGCGCCCGCCTGCGACCTGAAGGTCTACGCCCCCGACTCCGAGGAGCAGCAGGCCTGCGTCACCGCCGCGGCCGCCAAGGACGCCTACAACTGGGGCTACGACCCGCTGCACTACACCGTGCCGGAGGGCTCGTACGCCACCGACCCAGAAGGCACCCGCCGCACCACCGAGTTCCGGCGCATGGTCCAGTCCCTCAACGGCGAGGGGCTGCGCACCGTCATGGACGTCGTCTACAACCACACCGTGGCCGCCGGACAGTCCGACAAGTCGGTCCTCGACCGCATCGTGCCCGGCTACTACCAGCGCCTCGCCGAGGACGGCTCCGTCACCACCTCCACCTGCTGCGCCAACACCGCGCCCGAGAACGCCATGATGGGCAAGCTCGTCGTGGACTCCGTCGTCACCTGGGCGAAGCAGTACAAGGTCGACGGCTTCCGCTTCGACCTCATGGGCCACCACCCGAAGGAGAACATCCTCGCGGTGCGCCGGGCGCTCGACGCCCTGACCCTGGAGAAGGACGGCGTCGACGGCAAGGCGATCATCCTGTACGGCGAGGGCTGGAACTTCGGCGAGATCGCCGACGACGCCCGCTTCGTCCAGGCCACCCAGAAGAACATGGCCGGCACCGGCATCGCCACCTTCTCCGACCGGGCCCGCGACGCCGTGCGCGGCGGCGGCCCCTTCGACGAGGACCCCGGCGTCCAGGGCTTCGCCTCCGGCCTGTTCACCGACCCCAACTCCTCGCCCGCCAACGGCAGTCCGGAGCAGCAGAAGGCCCGGCTCCTGCACGAGCAGGACCTGATCAAGGTCGGCCTGACCGGCAACCTCGCCGGGTACACCTTCACCGACACCTCCGGGCGTACGGTCAAGGGCTCCGAGGTCGACTACAACGGCGCCCCGGCCGGCTACGCCGCCGTCCCCGGCGACGCCCTCGCCTACGTCGACGCCCACGACAACGAGTCGCTGTACGACGCCCTCGCCTTCAAGCTGCCGGCCGCGACGCCGGCCGCCGGCCGGGCCCGCGCGCAGGTCCTCGCCATGGCCACCGCCGCCCTGTCGCAGGGCCCGTCGCTCTCCCAGGCCGGCAGCGACCTGCTGCGCTCCAAGTCCCTGGACCGCAACTCGTACGACAGCGGCGACTGGTTCAACGCGATCCACTGGGACTGCCGCGACGGCAACGGCTTCGGCCGCGGACTGCCGCCGGCCGCCGACAATCAGTCCAAGTGGGCATATGGCAAGCCGCTGTTGGCGAACAAGGCGGTCTCACCCGGATGTCCGGAGATCGACGGCGCCTCCGCCGCCTACCGTGACCTGCTGACCATCCGTACCACCGAGCCCGCCTTCTCGCTCGACACCGCGCGGAAGGTCCAGGACGCCCTGTCCTTCCCGCTGTCCGGCCAGGGCGAGACGCCCGGCGTGATCACCATGCGCCTCGGCGACCTGGTCGTCGTCTTCAACGCCACCCCGAAGGAGCAGCGGCAGACCGTCGCCGCCCTGGCCGGGACCGGCTACCGGCTGCACCCGGTGCAGGCGGGCGGCACCGACGCGGTCGTGAAGTCCGCCGCGTACGCGACCGGTTCGGGCACCTTCACCGTCCCGGCGCGGACCGTGGCGGTGTTCACCGCCCGATAGGCGCGACCCGCGCGTGACCCGTGCCCCCTTCCGCTCCGGCGGGAGGGGGCACGGCCGTGTCCCGGACCAGGGGCTTCTCCGCCGGCGCGACGGCGCCGGCCGTTTCTCAGGCCAGCGTCTTCTCCAAGAGCGTGACGGCGTACTCCCGCCCGTCCGCCGCCGCCTTCTCCAGACGCCCGGTGACCGCGTACCCCGCGCCCTCGTAGTACGTCCGCAGCCGCGGATCGCCCGCCTCGCAGTCCAGCCGGGCCAGCTGCCGGCCCGCCGCCGCCATCCGCTCCTCCGCGTGCGCGAGCAGGACCCGCCCGGTCCCGGCGGGCGCCACCGTCCGGTCGGTCATCAGCCGGTGCACGTACCCGGCCTCCGGCGGCCGCGGCCCCCACACCGACGCGTCCTCCCACCACAGCTCGTACGCGCCGGCCACCTGGCCCTCGCGTTCCGCCAGCCACACCTCGCCCGCGGCGATCCGCGCCGCGAAATGCCCGGGGCCGCGCGTCCCCGGCCGCCACTGGTCGATCGCGTGGCGGAGCATCCAGCGCGCGGCGTCGTCGTGCAGCCGCACCAATACGTCGAGGTCGCGGGCGTCCGCCTGCCGGAAGGTCACTTGTACCGTCATGGCGATCACCGTAAAGGTGTGCCAGGACATCCGTACCACCAGGAGCGACCCCCGCCATGCCCCAGATCACCGTCGACTACTCCGCGCCCCTCGACCGGCGCGGCTTCGCCCTCGCCCTGCACCCGATCGTCGTGGAGACGGCCGGCGCGCGCCTCGCGGCCTGCGTGACCAGTTTCCGCGAGGTGGAGGAGACCGTGAGTGGCGACGGTACGGGCGCGGGCGCCCTCGTCCACGTCGACATCGCCCTGTTCGCGGGCCGCAGCCCCGAGGCCAAGGCGCGTCTGTCGGCGGCCGTGCTCGACCTGCTGCCTGGCTATCTGAAGGAGACCGAGGGCGTCACCCTGAGCGCCGAGGTACGCGACCTCGACCCGTCCTACGCCAAGCGCTGACCGGCTGCCTGACCCGCCGCCGGGCCGGGCTCGACGGGAGCCTCGGATGCTTGTGCCGGGCCCGGCAGTTCCGGCGCGAGCGCCGCGAGCCGGCCCACCAGCTCGCCGAACGGACCGTCGGCCGGCTCGTCGGCGAGGATCCGGACCAGGATGCCCGCCATCTCCGTGTCGTACGCGGCGCTCACCGCCGCCAGCGCCGCGAAGTCGTGCACGAGCTGCCGCTCCAGCTCCTCGCGCGGCACCCGCCGCCCGTCCAGCCACAGCAGCGCCGTCGACTCGGCGAGCGACACCCAGGAACGGACGACCAGTTCGAGCCGCGCCGAGGGTCGTTCGACGTCCAGGTGCGCGAGTATCTGCTCGTACGCGGCCTGCCGGACCTCGTCGATCATCGCGTTGGCGTTCGACGAGCCGGCCGCCGGGCCGCCGCGCATCAGCGCCGCGAACCCCGGCCCGTGCTCGTCGACGAAGTCGAAGAACCGGACCATCACCCGCAGCAGCCGCGCCCCGAGCGGGCCGTGCGGCGGCTCGACGAAGCGTGCCGCCAGCTCGTCGGCGGCGCGTCGCAGGGCCGCCTCGTACAGGGACTGCTTGCCGGGGAAGTAGTGGTAGACCAGCGGCCGTGAGATGCCCGCGGCCGCGGCGATCTCGTCGATGGAGACCTCGTCGGGGGAGCGGTGGCTGAACAGCTCCAGGGCCACCCCGATCAGTTGCTGCTTGCGCTCCTCGACGCCCATCCTGCGGCGCACTCCGGTCGTCATGCGAACAGCCTATCGGGAGTCCGTTACCCTCCCGGCATATGAGCGCTTCCGAGCAGGACACCCAGGACACCCGCAGGCCGGACACCGAGGAGACGCCGGAGACCGCGGACACGCCGAAGGCCGCCGGGACGCCCGAGGCCGTCGACGCCCGGGAGCCGGTGCAGGTCGGGGAGTCGGCGCACGCCCGGGAGCCGGCAGACGTGGGGGAGCCGGCGGACGCCGGGGAGGTCGTGACCGACGGGGAGGCCGTGGACGAGCGGACCGGTCTCACCCCGCGCCAGGCCCGCCTGGCGCGGATAGCCGCCGGCTCGGTCGTGCTCGTGGCGATGGCCGTGGTCCTGGTGGTCCGCCTCGCGGCCCATACGTCCGTCCTGGTCGTCGGCGTGTACGGGCTCGCGATGATCCTGTGCGGGATCGTCATCGAACTCTCCCGCAACGGCCGGACCCGGCTGGCCACTTACCTCCTCGCCGGCGGTCTGGCCGCGACCCTCGCGATGGACTGGCTGCTGCCCTGACCGCGCGAGGGCGGCCCGCTCAGAGGTCGAGCACCAGCCGCTCGCTCGTGCAGCGCGAGACGCAGATCAGCATGGAACCGGCCCGCTCCTCGTCGGTGAGCAGCTCGTCCCGGTGGTCCACCTCGCCTTCCAGGACCCGCTGTCGGCAGGTGCCGCAGAACCCCTGTTGGCAGGAGTAGAGCAGACCCGGCACCGCCTCGCGTACGGCGGACAGCACCGACTGGCCGGCGGCCACTTCCACCGTCCGTCCCGTACGCCGCAGTTCGACCTCGAAGGCCGTCCCGTCCTCGGCGCGCGCGGCGGAGAAGCGCTCCAGGCGCGGCGTACGGTCCGCGGGCAGCGCGGCGCCGACGGCGTCCATCAGCCCCTCGGGGCCGCAGCAGTAGACCTCCGTCCCGGCGGGCAGGTCGCCCAGGAAGGACAGGTCGGGCCGCCCGTCCGAGTCCTCGGCGACGACCGTCGTCCGGCCGCCGCTCCGTCCCGAGTGCCCCGACTGCCCTAGTTTCTCGGCCTCTTCGGCGTACGGCATGGTGGCGCGGCTGCGCCCGCAGTACAGCAGCCGCCACTCCGCGCCCGCCGCCTCGGCGGCGCGTGCCATCGGCAGGACGGGCGTGATCCCGATGCCGCCGGCGACGAAGACGTATGCGGGCGCGGGGGCCAGCGGGAAGCGGTTGCGCGGCCCGCGGATCTCGATCTCCGTGCCGACGGACAGCCGTTCGTGCACCTCGCGCGAGCCGCCGCGGCCACCCGCCGACTCGTCGATCAGCCGGGTGGCGATCGTGTACGCGGCGCGGTCGGCCGGGTCGCCGCACAGCGAGTACTGCCGTACGGCCCCCGAGGGCAGCACCAGGTCGATGTGGGCGCCCGGCTGCCAGGCGGGCAGACCGGCTCCCTCCAGGCGGAGTTGGGCCACGCCCTCGGCGGGCTCGGCGCGCGCGGCGACCCGGACCCGCCGGGTGACGGTGGCCTGGCGCCCGTACCCCGAGACGGGTGCGTCGAGCGCGGGCAGCGGCCACAGCGGCGAGTCGGTGATCCGTCGGTGCAGCGCCCGCTTGGCGAGCAGCGCGGCACCCGCGACGAGGACGACGGTACGCAGGCGGGGGAGCGGGAGCGCCATCAGTGCCGGCCTCCGTTCGCGCCGGGGGAGGCGGCGAGGTAGGCGGCGGCCTGGACGGTGGACCCCTCCATGGAGGGGTGGTAACTCCGGCTCAGATAGCGGGGGATGGAGCGCAGCATGTCCGGTGTCGACGGCAGCACGCCCTCGCGGCCCTTGCGGACGAACTGCCCGACGCTCGGCTTGGCGTCGAGGAGTGTCGGGTCGTTCTCCATGAAGAACCGCACCCCGCGCTGCCACATGAAGACGAGCGCGGAGAACGCCGCGGCCCAGGTGCGGGCGCGCCGCCGGTAGCCGCCGTCGAGGTGCAGGAAGAGTTCGTAGGCGACCGAGCGGTGCTCGACCTCCTCGGCGCCGTGCCAGCGCAGCAGGTCGAGCATGACGGGGTCGGCGCCGACCCGGTCGAGTTCGTCGGCGTTGAGCACCCAGTTGCCGAGGAAGGCGGTGTAGTGCTCGATGGCGGCGATCAGCGCGACCCGCTCCATCAGCCACCAGCGGCGCGGCCGGCCGGGCGGCAGGGTCCGGTCGCCGAGCAGCTTCTCGAAGAACCAGTCGACCTGCGCGGTGTACGGGGTGGGGTCGAGCCCCAGCCGCTTGAGGTGGGGCAGGACGTCGTCGTGGGCCTGGGAGTGGACGGCCTCCTGACCGATGAAGCCGATGACGTCCGCGCGCAGCCGCTCGTCGGTGATGTACGGCAGCACCTGCTTGTAGACGTGCACGAACCAGCGCTCGCCGGCCGGAAGCAGCAGGTGCAGCACGTTGATCGTGTGCGTGGTGAACGGGTCGCCGGGGACCCAGTGGAGCGGGGTCTCCTCCCAGTCGAAGGAGACCTTGCGGGCCTTGAGCTCGATGTGCTCGGACGCCACCGGTGCAGGCTGCGTATTAGACATGGCGTCAATGTACTGAGGGGTAGGGCGGGGTGCCAGGGGTCGGGCACGGACTTCTCGCCGGGAAGGGCGGGTTCGTCGGTTCGAACAGGGGCTTCGGATGGGGGCCTCGGGCGGGGCGCTCCCGAGGAGTCAGGCCGCGTACACCGTGAGCCGTTCCCGCAGGACGGTGACGGCCTCGTCCGGGACGCCGAGCCCGTCCCGTACGTACCGCTCCATCGTCCCGTACCGCGTCGCCACTTCCTCCAGCGCCGCCTCCAGGTACTCCGGCAGCACCCCGACCAGCGAGAGCGCCAGCTCCGGGTCGCCGCCCTGGGCCGTGAACCCCTCGATGAGCGGCGCGAACGCCGTCCGTACCCCCGGATTGACCGCCAGGTACTCGGCCATCGTGGTCTCCTCGTCCGCGCCCAGCAGCGCGAGCACGATCGTCGCCGCCCACCCGGTCCGGTCCTTGCCCGCCGAGCAGTGGAAGAGCAGCGGCCCGGCGAACGGATCGCCCAGCTCCGTCAGGAAGGCCCGGTAGGAGGCGCGGGCCGACGCGCTGTGCACGAAGGCCCGGTACGTCCGGGCGAACGCCGTCCGCGCCCGGCCCCCGCCCAGCGACTGCTCGGCGAGCACCGGATCGGCGAGCAGCGCCTTCAGCCGGGCGGCGGGCGGCAGTCCGCTGGCCGCGAGCTGGTCGGCGAGCACGTCCGCGACCAGCGGCCGGGCGCCCACCGGCACGTGGTCGGGGCGCTCGGCCCGTTCGCGCGCGGTACGGAAGTCGACGACCGTACGGATGCCCAGCGCGGCCACCACCGGCTCGGCCGGATCGAGCCGGTCGAGCTGCCCGGAACGGAACACCAGACCCGCGCGCACACTCCGCCCGCCGCCGAGGGGCACGGCGCCGAGGTCGCGGAGGTTGGCGACGGTGGCTGCGGGAATGGCGGGCATACGTCGACTCCTCGACCCTTTTGCGGCGCTTCGGTGCCTTTCCCGCACCGTAGCCGAAGGTCAGGGCAGGTACTTGTAGCCGACCCGCCGCACGGTCTGGATCGTGTGCCGGTGCTCGGCGCCGAGCTTGCGGCGCAGCCGCGCCACGTGCACGTCGACGGTCCGGCCGTCGCCCACGTGCCCGTACCCCCACACCGTCCGCACCAGCTGGTCCCGGGAGTGCACCCGGTGCGGATGGGCGACCAGGTGGGCGAGCAGTTCGAACTCCAGATACGTGAGGTCGAGCGGCCGCCCGTCGACACGGGCGACGCGCCGCTCGCCGTCGACGGTCACCGGGCCCTCCTCGGCGGTGGGCGGGGCGGCCGCCGTCTCCGGCCCGGCGGGCAGCAGCACCAGGTACCCGACCATCGGCGGGCGACCGGGCAGCGCCGGCAGGGTGTGCTGCGGCGCGGGCAGCAGCGTGGCGCCCGGCGGCAGGTACTCGGCGACCTCCGCGAGCCGGTCCCGGAGATCGGCGGGCGGGGCGGCCGGGGTCCTGACCGGGGTCTGGACCGGGATCGGGGCGGGGGCCTGAAGGGGGCTCTGAGCGGGGGCGACGGCGCGCAGGCGGGGGCGGAGAAGCGAGTGGGGCGGGGCGACGGCACGGGTGTGGGCCATGGGGAAGCTCAGCTCTTTCGCGCGAGGGAGGGCGGACGGAGTCGTACGCGATGCGCGGCGGCCGAAGGCCAGGGGCCGGACACGGATCCGGCGGGGCTTTAGAGGGCCGACGCGTTCCCTACGCGCCGACAGCACCGGTCGTAGTCGTGGTGCTGACGGGACGGCCAGAACGGCTCGAGGTCGTGACGCCCCGACGCGGTGTCGTTCCCGATGCTGGCCATATCCCTATTAAAGCAGCAGGGAAGTCCCGTGGGCAGCCCTGGTGTTCGACCGCGGACCGCCCGAACGGCCGTCCCCGCCCGCCGGTTCGGGGTCGGGGACGGCCGTTCGGTGGGGAGGACGCCGAAGGGGCGCCCGCCGTACACGTGGTACGGCGAACGCCCCTTCGGACCGGTCCGGGTCGGGCGGCTCAGATCTGGCCGGCCTTCTCCAGCGCCTCGCAGCAGGTGTCGACCATCAGACGGGTCACCGTGTACGGGTCGACGTTGGCGTTCGGGCGGCGGTCCTCGATGTAGCCCTTCTGGTCCCGGGCGACCTGCCACGGGATGCGGACCGAGGCGCCGCGGTCGGACACGCCGTACTTGTACTCGTCCCACGGGGCGGTCTCGTGCAGACCGGTGAGGCGGTCGTCGATGCCCGCGCCGTAGTTCTTGACGTGGTCGAGCGGCTTCGAGCCCTCGCCCAGCGACTCGCAGGCGGTGATGATCGCGTCGTAGCCCTCGCGCATCGCCTTGGTGGAGAAGTTGGTGTGCGCGCCCGCGCCGTTCCAGTCGCCCTTCACCGGCTTCGGGTCCAGGGTCGCGGAGACCTCGAAGTCCTCGGCAGTGCGGTAGAGCAGCCAGCGGGCCACCCACAGCTGGTCGGAGACCTCCAGCGGCGCCAGCGGGCCGACCTGGAACTCCCACTGGCCCGGCATGACCTCGGCGTTGATGCCGGAGATGCCGAGGCCCGCGGCCAGGCAGTTCTCCAGGTGCGCCTCGACGATCGGACGGCCGTGGATCTCGTCCGCGCCGACACCGCAGTAGTAGCCGCCCTGCGGGGCCGGGAAGCCGTTCTCGGGGAAGCCGAGCGGGCGGGTGCCCTCGAAGAACGTGTACTCCTGCTCGATGCCGAAGATCGGCTCCTGGCCGGCGTACTTCGCGTAGACCTCGGCGAGGGCGGCGCGGGTGTTGGTGTCGTGCGGCGTCATGTCCGTGTTGAGGACCTCGCACAGCACGAGGATGTCGCTTCCGCCGCGGATCGGGTCCGGGCAGGAGTAGACCGGCTTCAGGACGAGGTCCGAGGCGTGCCCCCGGGCCTGGTTCGTGCTGGACCCGTCGAAGCCCCACAGCGGGAGCTCCTCCAGCGGCAGACCGGCGCCCGCGATGATCTTCGTCTTGGAACGGAGCTTCGCGGTCGGCTCGGTGCCGTCGATCCAGATGTACTCGGCCTTGAAGGTCACGGGAACGTCATCCTTAGCGGGTGGTGCGGTGCCCGGTGGCTCGCCGTGAGGGGGCGGCCCGGGCGGGGCGGTGTCTGCCCGAAGCTTCGCAAGACGGGATTTCCCACCCGTTGCCCGATTGTGAACCCCGTGTTAACGGGCCTCCCGTCCCCGGGCTCCGGGGCATCCCCGGGCCGGTGTCCGGGGTCTCCCCAGGTCCGGTTCCAGGGGTGGCACCGGGGCGGACCAGGGGTGCGTCAGGGAAATCCCGCATTCCGCCTGTCGTACGCGCCCGGCAGACTGGAGGGCATGACGAACCTCCCGGGCCCCAAGCCCCGCATCGGTCTCCTCGGCACCGGCCCCTGGGCCGGGCGCACCCACGCGCCCGCGCTCGCCGCGCATCCGGGCGTGGAGTTCGCCGGGGTGTGGGGCAGGCGCCCCGAGGCCGCCGCGGCGCTGGCGGCGGCGCACGGCACCACGGCGTACGAGGACGTGGACGCCCTCTTCGCGGCCTGCGACGCCGTCGCGTTCGCCCTGCCGCCGGACGTCCAGGCCCCGCTCGCGGCGCGCGCGGCGGCCGCGGGCTGCCATGTGCTGCTCGACAAGCCGGTGGCAACCGACGCGGCGCCGGCCCGGAAGACCGCGGACGCGGTGACGGCGGCCGGGGTCGCGTCCGTGGTGTTCTGCACCCTGCGCTTCGCGGAGCCGACCGCCCGCTGGATCGAGGAGCAGACGGCGGCCGGCGGCTGGTTCCTGGGCGAGGCGCACTGGCTGGGCGCGCTCTTCTCCCCCGAGGCGGACAGCCCGTACGCGGCCTCGCCCTGGCGGCGCGAGAAGGGCGGCCTGTGGGACGTCGGCCCGCACGTCCTCTCCGTCTACCTGCCGATCCTCGGCGACGTCACCTCCGTCACCTGCGCCGCCGGCCGGGCGGACACCCGCCATCTGGTGCTGCGCCACGCCTCGGGCGCGAGCACCACCATGACCCTCACCCTCAGCGCCCCGCCGGCCGCCTCCGAGGCCGCGCTGTCCCTGTACGGCGAGGGGGGCCGGGTGACCATGCCGGACTGGAACGGCGCCCTCGACGCGTTCGGGAACGCGGTGGACGCCCTCCTGGAATCGATACGGACGGGCCGCCCGCACCCCTGCGACATCCGCTTCGGCGCCCGGCTCACCGAGATCCTCGCCGAAGCGGAAAGCCAGGCCGAGGCCGCCGGGCAGCCGGAAGCGTAGAGCGGCACACACCGTTCGCTTTCGCTCGCGGGAGCGCCGCCCGCCCACCAGGCAGACGGCGCTCCGGCGCCGGTCCGGCTCAGCGGGACAGCGCGTCCCGCACGGCTTCCTCGGACCGGCCCACGACGGCCGTGCCGTCCTCGGCGGTGATGAGGGGCCGCTGGATCAGCTTCGGACGCGCCGCCAGCGCCTCCACCCACCGGTCCCGGTTCGCCGCGTCCTTGGGCCAGTCCTTGACCCCCAGCTCCTTGGCCTCGGCCTCCTGCGTCCGCGTGATGTCCCACGGCTCCAGGCCGAGCCGCTCCAGCACCTCCCGGATCTCGTCCGGCGACGGCACGTCCTCCAGGTAGCGGCGCACGGTGTAGTCGGCACCCTCGGCGTCCAGCAGGGTCAGCGCGCTGCGGCACTTGGAACAGGCGGGATTGATCCAGATCTCCATGCCCCCAACGTACCGCCGAAGCCACCCCCGATTCCCCGCACAAAACCGTGCTGGCCAGGGGCGATTGTCAGTGGTCCCCACTAAAATCATGGGTGAAGGCGAGGGTCCCGGGGAGGGCCCCCGCCCACCGTCCGCCAGGAGGTCGCCCATGGCTGTCGCCACGATCCGGACACCGTCCATCGAACCTTGGAAGCCCCTCCAGAAGCAGCCGCTCCCCGCGGGCCGCCCGCGGGAGTGGTACGTCACCCACAACCGCCGACTGAAGGCCATGCGCCTCGCGATAGCCCTGCTGGACGCGGGTGTCTACCTCCCGTCCCGGGCCACCAACGCGCGCATCCGCACCACCGCGGCCCAACTCGGCATCCACCCGCCCTCCGACACCACCTGCCACATGGTCCGCGCCCTGATCCGCTACAGCCGCTGACGCGTCGGTGACGCACGCCGGCCGTGCCCTTCCTCACCAGGGGAAGGGCACGGCCGGCCGGCATCGGCGGGGGCGGGCTTCGAGGCGGCGGAAACTCAGACGATGCGGACCCTGCGGCCCTGCACCTTGCCGGTGAGTTCGATGTCGTCCACGCCGATCGCGGTCAGCATCCGCATGAGGAGTGACATGCTCACGGGGGCCTGATGCTCCGCGGCGTCCCGAGCCTCGCTCAAGGACTCCTCCACGAGCGCCGCCTGTTCGGCTCGGAGGACCGGCAGATCCGCGGCCGGAGGATCCGACGGGAGAACCGGCGCGGATGGCCGGAGTGGAGTCGCGGTCGGAAGGGTGTGGTGCAATGCCTCCGCTTCTTCCCGCAGGGCCGCCAGACGATCAAGGAGCCACTCGATCACCTCGTGGTCGTCCCCCTTGGGTGAGGAGACTTCAAGGAGCTTCAGAAGGGTGTCCGAGAACTCCCTGCGACGGTCTTCGGCGACGAGGCGGGCGGTTCCCTCACGTACGGCCCGGTGGTCTGCGGGGGCCACGAAGGCGTCCAGCAGCTCGTCCGTGGAGCCGATTTCCACGTATCCCTTACTCACCGTCCGCCTCCGCCTTCTTCAGGTAGTCCTCGTATCGTTCGATCGCCAAGGGGATCATCTCCCTGTACCACTGTGCCCAGTTCCCCGCCTTGTCGCCAGCCACCAGCAGGACCGCGTTACGGTCGGGATCGAAGATGAACAAGATTCGCGGCGCGCTTTCGTGCCCTGAGTGCGGGCGCAGCTCCTTCAGGTTCGGGTATGTGGGTTTCTTCCCTTCACTCAGAGTGTCCACCAACGGGCGTCCGAGTGCGGGTCCTCGCTCGATCAGTGCACCGAGGGCTTCGGCGACCCACCGGGATGCCTGCCGGTCGATCGCGCGCAGTGTTCGTAACCACTCGTGGACCTCCGGGACGATCCGAAGGCGGTACGGCGGTGGTGTAGGACTCACAATGCCCTCCATCTGGGCGGGAGGATCCTGTATCCGCGGTGATCGGACATCCGGGGAGCTCCCCTGACCCCTCGCGATCGAGGTGGTGTGACGCTCCCTGGAAGCCACGCGCCAGGGGCCTGGGGCTGGGTCAGAGGAAGTCGCGGCCGGTGCTCGGGGCGACGGTCACGGCGTCGTCCTCCCTCGGCGAACAACGCGGTGGTGCCCTGAGCAACGACCCAGCCTCTCGAATGGCACTGCCGACGTACGCGCAGGACGAGCCGGAGGCGACGAAGCCCCGCCGGGGGCCGTCGGGCGCCACGGCAAAGAGCCCTGCCGCTCTCCGGGGAGAGGGGCAGGGCTCTTGCGCGCGCGATCTTTAGAGGTCGAAGTAGAGCTCGAACTCGTGCGGGTGCGGGCGGAGCTGGATCGGGGCGATTTCCTGGGTGCGCTTGTAGTCGATCCAGGTCTCGATCAGGTCGGAGGTGAAGACACCGCCGGCCTGGAGGTACTCGTTGTCGTCCTCCAGCGCCTTCAGGACGGAGGAGAGGTCGGTCGGGACCTGGGCGACGTTCGCGTGCTCCTCGGGCGCCAGCTCGTAGAGGTCCTTGTCGATCGGCTCGGCCGGCTCGATCTTGTTCTTCACGCCGTCGAGGCCCGCGAGGAGCAGGGCGGAGAAGGCGAGGTACGGGTTCGAGGACGGGTCCGGCGCGCGGAACTCGACGCGCTTGGCCTTCGGGTTCGAGCCCGTGATCGGGATGCGCATGGCGGCGGAGCGGTTGCGCTGCGAGTAGACCAGGTTGACCGGGGCCTCGAAGCCGGGGACCAGGCGGTGGTAGGAGTTCACCGTCGGGTTGGTGAAGGCCAGCAGCGACGGGGCGTGCTTCAGGATGCCGCCGATGTAGTGGCGGGCCATGTCCGACAGGCCCGCGTAGCCGGCCTCGTCGTAGAACAGGGGAGCGCCGGCCGCCCACAGCGACATGTGGACGTGCATGCCCGAGCCGTTGTCGCCGAAGATCGGCTTCGGCATGAAGGTCGCGGTCTTGTTGTTGCGCCAGGCGACGTTCTTCACGATGTACTTGAAGAGCATCAGGTCGTCGGCCGCGGCGAGCAGCGTGTTGAACTTGTAGTTGATCTCCGCCTGGCCGGCGGTGCCGACCTCGTGGTGCTGGCGCTCGACCTGGAGGCCGACCTTCTCCAGCTCCAGGGAGATCTCCGCACGCAGGTCGGCGAAGTGGTCGACCGGCGGGGCCGGGAAGTAGCCGCCCTTGTAGCGGACCTTGTAGCCCCGGTTGTCCTCCTCCTTGCCGGTGTTCCAGGCGCCGGCCTCGGAGTCGATGTGGTAGAAGCCCTGGTTCGCCGACGTCTCGAAGCGGACCGAGTCGAACACGTAGAACTCGGCCTCGGGGCCGAAGAACGCGGTGTCGGCGATACCCGTGGACGCCAGGTACGCCTCCGCCTTGCGCGCGATGTTGCGCGGGTCGCGGCTGTACTGCTCGCCCGTGATCGGGTCGTGGATGAAGAAGTTGATGTTCAGCGTCTTGTCGCGGCGGAACGGGTCCAGGCGGGCCGTCGACAGGTCGGCGCGCAGCGCCATGTCCGACTCGTGGATGGCCTGGAAGCCGCGGATCGACGAGCCGTCGAAGGCGAGCTCCTCGGCCGGGTCGAACGCCGTCGCCGGGATCGTGAAGTGCTGCATGACGCCGGGAAGGTCGCAGAAGCGGATGTCGACCATCTTGACGTCATTGTCCTGAATGTACTTCTTGGCCTCGTCGGCGTTCTGGAACATCCAACTCCTCCTACGCCCGGCCCGGGGAGGGGCGGGGCTGCGGCTCGGTGTGTCGGCCAGGGTGGTGGCCCACGCTGGACCCGACCATAGGCAGACCGGATTTCTCCAGCATGACCCATTTGTTTCGTCGAAGTTAACCGAGCCGGTGGCAGGGCCGGGGTAGGCCACGTGCGGAACCGGCCACGCGTCGCGCGCTCCCGGCGCCCCCGGCCGGAAGTGATCGAAATCGGGCACAGTACCGTGGTCGGGTGGACAACAGGCAAGCACTTGGATCGTGGCTGTCCGGCCCCCGCGCCGCGGCCGAAGAAGCGGGCGTCGACTTCGGCTACCGCGGGCAGCAGCTCGGCCTGCCCGAGGAGGGTCCCGGCTCCATCGCCCGGCCCGGCCGCCGCCTCGGCGCCCTCACCGTCGACTGGGCGCTGTGCATGCTCATCTCGTACGGCCTGATCACCCACCGGTACACCCAGGCCACCGGGAACTGGGCGGTGCTCATCCTCTTCGTCATGAGCGTGCTCATGGTCGGCACCGTCGGCTTCACCCCCGGCAAGCGGCTCTTCGGCCTGCGCGTCGTCTCCGCGCGCGGCGGCCGGCTCGGCGTCCTGCGCGTGATCCTGCGCAGCGCCCTCGTCTGCCTCGCTATCCCGGCCCTCATCTGGGACCGCGACGGGCGCGGCCTGCACGACCGCTTCTCCGGAGCCGTCCAGGTCCGGATCTGATCCGATCCGGTCCGGTCCGACCGGGGCCGATGTTGCCTGATCCAGTCATCTCCGGTCGTCTCCGGTCAACTCCCGTCCGACCCGGCCTCGTCCGGTTCGGACCGGTGAAACCGTGATCGGATTCGGTCCGATCCCTTGATCAGTCCGTCATCTGCGCACACGACGCGTACAAGAAAAGGGGCGTCCCGGACCATCGACAGGTCCGGGACGCCCCTCTTGAGCGTGTAGCCAGAGAGCGTGAGCCTCAGCGCATCTTTCCGCCGCGCGGCATCCGCATGCCCTTCGGCATCGGACCCTTGGGCAGCGGCATGTTGCTCATCAGGTCGCCCATCGCGCGCAGCCGGTCGTTGGCCGCCGTCACCTGGGGGCCGGCGAGCACGCGCGGCAGCTTGAGCATCTTCGTACGGATCTTCTTCAGCGGCACCTGACCGGCGGCCTCGTCGTCACCGACGATGATGTCGGTCACCGGCACGTCGAGGACGATCCGGGCCATCTTCTTCTTCTCGGCCGCGAGCAGCGGCTTCACCCGGTTCGGGTTGCCCTCCGCCACCAGCACGATGCCCGCGCGGCTGACCGCCCGGTGCACCACGTCCTGGCTGCGGTTCATCGCCACCGCCGGGGTCACGGTCCAGCCGCGCCCGACGTTCTGCAGCACCGCCGCGGCGGCGCCCGGCTGGCCCTCCATCTGGCCGAAAGCCGCCTTCTCGGCACGCCGGCCGAAGACGATGGCCATCGCCAGGAACGCCAGGACGAAACCGAGAATGCCCAGGTAGAGCGGGTGTCCGATGAGGAAACCGATCGCGAGGAGGACACCGAGTACGACGATGCCCACGCCCGCGACGACGAGACCGACCATCGGGTCGGCCTTCCGGGTCATCTTGTACGTGAGGGCGATCTGCTTCAGTCGCCCGGGGTTCGCGGCGTCAGCGCCGCCCGTGTTTGCCTTCCTCGCCATGTCCTGAAGTTTACGTGGCCCGCGAGGCGGGCCCCGCCACGGCCTCCATCACGCGCTGGGCCTCCACCCGGTCCTTCGCGCGGCGCCGGTCCTCCAGGACCGAGTTCCACGCGTTGCGCCGGGCGGTGCGCTGGCCGCGTGCGAGCAGCAGGGCCTCGACGGCCCGGAGGGCGCCGGTGATGGACGGGAACGGCAGGGTTCGGACGTGCGCGGCCTGCATGGGAGGGGACCTCCGTGGGCACTCGGTTGCGGTGCGTGCGTACACACTCACAAATCGGTGTTACCAGGACGTGACCCGGCGGTCAAACACAGGTGAAACCGTGCCGCCCACCGGTCCGGATGCCCCCGGCCCGGACGCCCCGGCCCCGTGACCCCGCCGCGCCCACCGCCCCAACGGCCGGTGGCCGCCCGTACGAGGTACGGACGGCCACCGGAAAGGGCTCAGGGCGCGCGGAAGGCGTCATGAGGAAAGGCGTCGTCAGACGGCCTGCGTCGCGTTGGCGACGGCCGTGGCCGCGCCCGCGGTCTCGCCGCGCCGCTCCATGGCCTGCTGGTACAGCCGGCCCGCGCGGTACGAGGAGCGGACCAGCGGGCCCGACATGACACCGGAGAAGCCGATCTCGTCGGCCTCCTCCTTCAGCTCCACGAACTCCTGCGGCTTCACCCAGCGCTCCACGGGGTGATGCCGGACCGACGGCCGCAGGTACTGCGTGATGGTGATGAGCTCGCAGCCGGCGTCGTGCAGCTGCTGCAGCGCCTCGCTGATCTCCTCGCGGGTCTCGCCCATGCCGAGGATCAGGTTGGACTTCGTGACCAGACCGTAGTCCCGCGCCTGGGTGATGACGTCGAGGGAACGCTCGTACCGGAAGCCCGGACGGATCCGCTTGAAGATCCGCGGCACCGTCTCGACGTTGTGCGCGAAGACCTCGGGGCGGGAATCGAAGACCTGCTGGAGCAGCTCCGGCACCGCGTTGAAGTCGGGGGCGAGCAGCTCGACCTTGGTGCGGCCGGCGGCGCGCTCCGCGGTCTGCTGGTGGATCTGGCGCACGGTCTCCGCGTACAGCCAGGCGCCGCCGTCCTCCAGGTCGTCGCGCGCGACGCCGGTGATGGTGGCGTAGTTCAGGTCCATCGTGACGACGGACTCGCCCACGCGGCGCGGCTCGTCCCGGTCCAGGGCCTGCGGCTTGCCGGTGTCGATCTGGCAGAAGTCGCAGCGCCGGGTGCACTGGTCGCCACCGATGAGGAAGGTCGCCTCGCGGTCCTCCCAGCACTCGAAGATGTTGGGACAGCCCGCCTCCTGGCAGACCGTGTGCAGGCCCTCGCTCTTCACGAGACTCTGCATCTTCGTGTACTCGGGCCCCATCTTCGCCCGGGTCTTGATCCACTCGGGCTTGCGCTCGATGGGGGTCTGGCTGTTCCGGACCTCCAGGCGCAGCATCTTGCGTCCGTCGGGTGCGACTGCGGACACATCGGCTCCTGTAGCTTCGATTCTTCGGCGCACACCAGGGTACGCCCGTTGCTTCTTATGCCTTGACGCTCTGGCCAACCTCTGGCCCGAGCCTGGCATTCCTCAGGCCGAGGCCCGCTCGTGCTCGTGTACGGCCCGCTGTTCCGCCTCGACGTCCCGCGGCTTCGGCGTCGCCTCGGCCATCACGTCGCGCAGATGCCGTTCGACGACCGGGAGGACTTCCTCGATCGTGATGTCGCGGCCCAGTTCGTTCGCGAGCGAGGCGACGCCGGCGTCGCGGATGCCGCACGGGATGATCCGGTCGAACCAGGTGTTGTCCGGGTTCACGTTGAACGAGAAGCCGTGCATCGTCACGCCCTTGGCGACCCGGATGCCGATGGCCGCGAGCTTGCGGTCCTCGCGGCGCTGGCCGGCGTTGGACGGGGCGTACTCGGGGCCGTTGAGCCGCGGGTCGAACTCGCTGTCCGTGAGCCGGGGGTCGGCCGCCGGCTCGATCCCGGGGGCGAGGTCCAGAGACAGGCCGCCGATCGCCGGGCGGGACTCGACGGGGTCGCCGAGCACCCAGACGCCGCTGCGGCCCTCGATGCGGGTGGTCTCCAGGCCGAAGCCGGCGGCGGTACGGATCAGCGCCTCCTCCAGGCGGCGCACGTGCGCGACCACGTCGACCGGGCGGGGCAGCTTCATGATCGGGTAGCCGACCAGCTGGCCGGGGCCGTGCCAGGTGATCTTGCCGCCGCGGTCCACGTCCACCACGGGCGTCCCGTCCAGCGGTCGTTCGCTGTCCTCGGTGCGCCGGCCGGCGGTGTACACGGGCGGGTGTTCGAGGAGCAGGCAGGTGTCCTCGATCTCGTCCGCGAACCGGGCGGCGTGCACCTCGCGCTGCTTGTCCCACGCCACCTGGTAGTCGACGGCGTCCTCGCCGAAGCCCACACGGACGAATCGCAGCTCACTCACGGCCATGCCTCCTCCTGGGTGCCGGAGCCGGGTTCCGGGGGTCGTCCCGGGGCGGGAGCCGGCTCGGCGCCATGCGTCAATCACGCCGACGCAACTGTACGGCGGTATGACCGGCCGCCCCCGGGCAGGTGCGCGGGGCGGGAGCCGGGCCACGGCGGGGCGGGAGGGTGTTCCGGGGTCGCGCGGGAGGCCGCGTCAGCGGGTCGCCGATCCTCACACGATCGGATGAATGTGCGGAAAAGCTGCCGGTAAACGCGGTGAAGAGGGCTAAATTCGCGCCGTTCCATGAGGGCCATATAGGTCCATACGGGCTGCCACCCCGGGCCCGGAAGGCAGGAGACCGCACAGCTGATGACGGAACGACCCTCGCAGCGCATGCCGAACCGCCAGCTCGCCGCGCTCATCGCCGAAGCCGGCTTCTCGAACGCGGGTCTCGCCAGGCGGGTGGACCAGCTCGGCCTGGAGCACGGACTCGACCTGCGGTACGACAAGACCTCGGTGACCCGATGGCTGCGCGGCCAGCAGCCACGCGGCACCACCCCGGCCCTGATCGCCGAGGTCTTCACCCGCCGGCTCGGCCGCCGGCTGTCCGCCCAGGACCTGGGACTCGACGCCTGCGCGCCCGTCTACGCGGGCCTGGAGTTCGCCGCGACCCCCGAGGAGGCCGTCGACATCGTCAGCGGCCTGTGGCGCAAGGACTCCGGCAGCCACGCCGAACTGCGCAAGATCGCCTTCACCCCGGCCGGGCTCGTCGTGCCCAGCCGCGACTGGCTGATCGGCCGCGCCGACGAGCGCGTGGCCCGCGGTGATCCGGGCGGCGGGGCGCCGGGCGCTTCCGGCGGAGGCACCGGATCCGGTACGGGTGCCGAGCCGCGGGTCCCGCCGCAGGGCCGGTACGGGCTGCCCCGCCAGCGCGGCACCGACCGGGGCCCCGGACAGCGGGTCTCCAGCGGCGACATCGCCGCGCTGCGCTCCGTCGGCGAACTGTTCCGCACCCTCGACCAGGCCTACGGCGGCGGCCACGCCCGCCAGGCCCTGGTCCGCTACCTCGAACACGAGGCCGAGCCGATGCTGCGCGGCACCTACGGCGAGAGCGTCGGGCGCCGGCTGTTCGGCGCGGTCGCCGACCTCACCCGGCTGGCCGGCTGGACCTCGTACGACATCGCCGCGCACGGGCTCGCCCAGCGGTACTTCGTCCAGGCGCTGCGGCTCGCCCAGGCCGCCGGCGACCGGGCGTACGGCTCGTACGTCCTCATCACCATGAGTCACCAGGCCGTCTACCTCGGGCACGGCCGCGAGGCCGTCCAGCTCGCCCGGGTCGCCCAGCAGGGCGTCGGCTCGGCCGCGCCGCCCGTCGTCCAGGCCCTGCTGCACGCGGTCGAGGCGCGCGGGCACGGCGTGCTCGGCGAGGCGCGCGCCTGCGGGGCGGCCCTCGCCCGCGCCGAACGCGCGCTGGACGCGGCCAGACCGGGCGACGAGGTGCCGTACTGGGCCAAGTTCTACGACGAGGCCCAGCTCGCCGACGACTTCGGGCACTGCCACCGCGACCTCCAGCAGTACCGGGCCGCGGCCCAGCACGCCGAACGCGCGCTCCAGCTCCGCGGCCCCGGCCACGCCCGCAGCCGGCTGTTCTGCCGGGTGGTGCTCGCCTCGGCCCGGCTCGCGCTCGGCGAGCTGGACCAGGCGTGCGCCCTCGGCGCGGAGGCGGCGCAGCAGGCCGCGGAGATGCGGTCGGCGCGGGCGGTGGAGTACGTACGCGACTTCGAACGCCGCCTGGAGCCGTACCGCGACGCCCCCGCGGTCCGCACCTACCGCGACCGGGTGGCCGCGCTGGGCTGATCTCGGGGGCCTGGGCTCTTCGCGGCCCGGCTTGGGACTACGCCGCCGACGCGTCCGGCCGGGACGGCTCGGCCGGACGCGCGCCCAGGTCCGCGAGGAGTGCGGTGGCGGCGCGGCCGGCGGACGTGAGCGCGCCGAACGGGGTGCCCGTCGCCCGGTGGTCACCGCACACGTACAGGCCCGACAGGACCCGTACCGGGCGCTCGGGGTCGAACGGCGGGCGCATCACCGGGAACGCGTCCCGGGTGTGCCGCACCGCCAGCGGCTCCCAGTCGTCCGTGGACACCCCGTACAGCGTCGCCAGATGCTTGCGCACCCGGCGCTCGGTGTCGTCGCCGTCCGGCGGCCCGCCCAGCACCGTCGACGTGACCAGGGCCCGGCCCGCCGGGGCCCGTGCCGGATCGACCGCGCTCATCACCGCCGTGTACGCCACCGGGCCGCCCGGATCCGATTCCAGGAGCAGCACCGGCTCGGACATCGGCGCCAGCGGTGCCGCGTGGTGCACCACCGTCGCCGCCCGGTACTCCGGCACCCGCAGCCCCGGCAGCAGCTCCGCCGCCGACCGGCCGCCCGTCGCCACCACCACCGAACGGCACCGGAACACCCCGTGCTCCGCCGTCGTCACCCGCGAGATCGACGCCTCCGTGACCCGCACCCCGGTCCGCACCGTGCCCGGCGGCAGCGCCGCCACCAGCCGCTCCAGCAGCGCGCCCGAACCGCCCTCGGGTACTCCCAGCCGGCCCCGCGCGAAGGACCGCAGCGCCAGATCCGCGCGCCGGCTGGACGTCGCCATGTCCGGATCGCCCAGCAGCGCGCCGAGCAGCGGACGCAGCACCCCGTGGACCGTACGGCCGGGCAGCCGGACCGTCAGGGCCTCCCGGGCCGTCCGCTCGGCGCGGGTCAGGATCCGCTGCGCCGGCGTCGTGGCGAGCCGCACCAGCGAGGCGCCGAGCCGCGCCTGGTCCAGCGACGCCGCCGGATTGCGGGGCGCGCCGGCCAGCGCGCGCGCCACCCCGCGGGCGCCGCCGCCTGCGGCCCGTACGCCGGTCGTGCTCCGTGCGCCCGTCGTGCCCCACGGCACCGCCGCGCCCCGGCCACCCGTCGTGCCCCGTGGGCTCCAGCGCGCGTGCGGCGCGCCCCACCGTCCGTACCGTCCGTCCTGATGCACCAGCACACCCGGCGTGAACGGCCGCAACGGGACGCCCGCCACCTCCGGCGACGTGAACAGCGGCCCGAGCCGGTCCAGCCGGAAGCCGTCGACGACGTCGGTCGCCAGCCGGCCGCCGACGTGCGGCGCGGCCTCCAGGACCGTGACCGAGAGCCCCGCCGTGGTCAGCTGATGAGCCGCCGCGAGACCGGCGATTCCGGCTCCCACCACGACGACGTCCGAGTAGTCGCGCACGTGCCCCTCCCCAGGTCGTTCGCGCTTCATGTGGGAGGCCTATGCCCCCAACACGTCCCCGGAATGCCGGAGTTCGCAAGAGAGTAGGGGGTGGGGAGGGGTGGGGAGGAGCGCGCGTGCGGGGGCGCGCGGAGCGCGCTGGTGCGGGGGTGTGCGGTTGGGGCGCGCGGTGCGTTGGGCGGTGCGCTGGTGGTGGTCGTGGGGGCGCGGGCGCGGGGCGGGCTGGTGGGTGGCTGGGGTGGGTGGGTGAGGAAGGTGCGGGTGGGGGGTGGAGTGGCGGGAGGGGATGGGGGAGGGTGGGCTCATGATCTTGAGTGGGGTAGAGATTCGTGAAGCCGTGGCCGGGGACGAGCAGGTGCTCGCCCGGCTTGATCGGGAGACCTGGTCGCCGTCGCATGCCGTGATGCCCCGGCCTGAGCCGGGGCAGGAGTTCTTCGACGAGCGGCATGTGCCCGCGCATTACCTGGTCGCCGAGACGGAGGACCTGGGGGTGGTCGGGTATGTGCGGGTCGGGTCGTCCACGCCGCTGGCCTGCAACGCGCATGTGCGGCAGATCCAGGGGCTCGCGGTCGACCCCGCCGCGCGGGGTCGTGGGGTGGCGCGGGCGCTGATGCGGGCCGCGGGGGAGCGCGCCCGCGGCGAGGGGGCCACCCGGCTCACGCTCAGGGTGCTCGGGCACAACGCTCCCGCCCGGGCCCTCTACGCCTCCGAGGGCTTCGCGGTGGAAGGGGTCCTGCCGGGGGAGTTCCTGCTGGACGGGGAGTACGTGGACGACATCCTGATGGGGCGGGCGCTTTAGCTTTCCCGGGTCAGCAGTCTCGTGACGCCCATCAGTTCGCGCAGGCAGCGCACGGCGAGGTCGGCCGGGGCGCCCTCGCCGGAGGTCGGGGCGTCCGATTCGGACCAGGTCTCCAGGGCGATGCGGATGGCGTCGGTGGCCGCGGCGGCGGCCAGACGGAGGGCGAGGGGGTCGGCGTCCGGGCCCGCGAGGCCGCCGAGGACGAGGCGCAGACGCTCCTCGGACTCCTGGTTGACGCGGTACCAGACGGCCCGCAGCGCCGGATCGTCCTCGGCCGCGCGCAGCAGTCCGCGGGTCCAGCGCAGGCCCTCCTCCTCGGCCGCGTCCCGGGCCGTGAGCGAGTCGGCGATGGACCGCTCCAGGGCGGTCGGCAGCGCGACGCCCGGCTCGGTCGCCGCGAGCGCGGCGCGCCAGCGGTCGGCGCCGCCCGCGAGCAGCGGGGCGACCGCGTCCTGCTTGGAGCGGAAGTAGCGGTAGAAGGTGCGCAGCGCGACACCCGCCCGCAGGGCGATCTCCTCGGCGGTGGTGTCGTCGGGCCCCCGCTCGGTGAACAGCTCGGCCGCGGCCCGCGCGATGTCGTGCTGTGTGGCGGCCTTGCGGCGCTCGGTCAGGGT
Source organism: Streptomyces laurentii (assembly GCF_040635425.1). Lineage (NCBI taxonomy): Bacteria > Bacillati > Actinomycetota > Actinomycetes > Kitasatosporales > Streptomycetaceae > Streptomyces > Streptomyces laurentii. The sequence goes on from NZ_JBEYHT010000010.1 coordinate 32,734, forward strand.
CGAAGGACGGGGCTTCGCACTCATTCCCTCAGAATACGCCGGGGCCTGCCAGGAATGCATGGTGTGCAGGTATGGCAAAACGTGCCACTTGGGCGTACGGTGGTAAGCCACGGGATCCGGAAGGCCCCGCGAAGCTCGACCTCGAGAGGTTGTCGTCATGAATCAGCTGACCCGCTACGAAGGGCGCCGCGCACTCGTCACCGGCGGTGGCTCCGGCATCGGCCAGGCCACCGTCCTGCGCATGCTGGCGGAGGGCGGCACCGTCGTCGCCGCCGACATCAGCGAGGACGGCCTCAAGGACACCGTCGCCAAGGCCGGCGACGCCGCCGGGCGCCTCACGACGGTCGTGGTGAACGTGGCGGACGAGACGTCGGTGCGCGAGGGTGTCGCGGCCGCCGTCGCCGCCCTCGGCGGGCTGGACGTGCTGGTGAACGCGGCCGGCGTGCTGCGCTCCTCGCACACCCACGAGACCAGCCTCGACGCGTTCGAGCAGGTCCTGCGGATCAACCTCACCGGTACGTTCCTGATGATCCGCGAGGCCATACCGGCCCTGCGGGAGGGCGAGGCCCCGGCCGTCGTCAACTTCTCCTCCACCTCCGCGATGTTCGCCCACCCCTACATGGCGGCCTACGCGGCCAGCAAGGGCGGCATCCAGTCCATGACGCACGCCCTCGCCGCCGAGTACGCGAAGGAGGGCATCCGCTTCACCGCCGTCCAGCCCGGCTCCATCTCCTCCGGCATGACCGACGGCTCCGGCGCCAGCAAGCAGTCCATAGGCCCCGGCCTGCCCGAGGACACCGACTGGTCGCTCTTCGCCAAGCTGGCCCCCGCCCTCGGGCAGGGCTTCGCCGGCCCCGAGACCGTCGCCGGTGTCGTCGCGATGCTCGCCTCCGAGGACGGCCGATTCATCACCGGCACCGAGATCCGAGTCGACGGAGGGACGCACTTCTGATGACCACCGCACCCACGGACACGGACCTGGCCGGAGAGGTCTTCGGCGGCAAGGTCGCCGTCATCACCGGCGCCTCCTCGGGCATCGGCTCCGGCCTCGCCCGGCACGCGGCCCGCCTCGGCATGAAGCTCGTGCTCGCCGACATCGCCGCCGAGCGGCTCGCCGCGTTCGCCGACGAGCTGCGGGCCGGCGGTGCCGAGGTCGAGAGCGTGGTCACCGACGTCGCCGACGCCGCCTCCGTCGAGGCCCTCGCCGACGCCGCGTACGCCCGCTTCGGCACCGTCGACCTGCTGGTCAACAACGCCGGAATCATGGCCATGGGCTACTCGTGGGAGATCCCCGCCGAGCGCTGGGACGCCATGCTCCGGGTCAACATCGGCGGATACGTGCACGGCATCCGGTCCTTCGTCCCGCGCATGCTGGAGCGCGGCGAGCGGGCCTGGGTGGTCAACGTGTCGTCGATCGGCGGCCTGCTGCCGAGCCCGCTGATGGCCCCGTACAGCGTCACCAAGTTCGGCGTGCTCGCCCTCACCGAGTCGCTGCACTACGAGATGCGGATGAAGGGCGCGCCGATCCAGGTGTCCGTCGTGACCCCCGGCTCGGTCCACAGCGAGATCTTCAAGGCCGCCCGCCCCGGCGAGCACGAGCCCCCGGAGATCGCCGCCTTCAACGACCAGCTCCAGCAGCTCGCCGACGCGCACGGGCTCACCCCCGAGGAGCACGCCGAACGGGTCTTCCGGATGGTCGCCGAGGGCAAGTACTGGGCGATACCCCAGCCCGAGCAGCTCTTCCCCGCCCTCCAGCCGAGGACCGACATGATCCTCGGCCAGGTGAACCCCGAGCTCCAGCTCGGAGGCTGACGGACCGGACCGGCCCCGGCCGCTCGGTTCTATCCGGGGCCGAACCGGGCCCACAGCCGCGGGAAGCGGGCCGCGAGCACCTCGTCGTCGTCCAGGTCGAACGGGGTGCCCGCCGGCTCCGCGCCCGGTGGCGGGATGCCCAGGTCCGGGGCCTCCGTGCCGGTCAGCCGTTCGTACGCCTCGTCCGCCGCGAACCCCAGCTCCTCCCCGTCCCCGTCGATCTCCTCGTCGAAGTCGACCAGCAGCTCGGCCAGCGCGTCCGGCTCGTGCACCGCCCCTTCGAAGACCTCCCGGCCCTGCCCGATCAGCCAGCAGCGGAAGTAGTCGAAGACCTCGTCGCCCGCGCCGTCGAACAGGACCGCCGCCGCACCCCACAGCTCCCAGGTGTACGCGCGGTTGTACCGGGCCTCGAAATGGCGCGCGAAGTCCAGCACCGAGTCCGGGTCCAGCTCCGTCAGCCGCTCGACGAGCAGGTCCGCGTGCTCCTCCGGATCGCCCTCCGCGCGTTCCCGGGTGGAGTCGATGATCTTCCAGAACTCCGTCTCGTCCATCACGGGTCCAGCATCGTGCGTACGGCCGGGCGGCGCACTCGGAAACGGCCGAAAACAATCCGGACAGGAGATGTCGTCCTTTCCTGCCAGGCTGCCCGCATGACCGAAAGCACCGACCGCACCCGCCCCCTCGCCGGCCGTATCGCCCTCGTCGCCGGCGCCACCCGAGGCGCCGGACGCGCCATCGCCGTCCAGCTCGGCACCGCCGGAGCCACCGTCTACGTCACCGGACGCACCACCCGCGCCCAGGCCAGCGAGGTGGGCCGGACCACCGAGACCATCGAGGAGACCGCCGAACTCGTCACCGCCGCCGGCGGCCACGGCATCGCCGTCCCCACCGACCACCTCCAGGCCGACCAGGTCCGCGCCCTCGTCGACCGGATCGACCGCGAACAGGGCCGGCTCGACATCCTCGTCGACGACGTCTGGGGCGGCGAGCACCTGCTCGGCCCCTCCTTCGGCAAGAAGACCTGGGAGATCGGCCTCGACGGCGGCCTGCGGATGCTCGAACTCGGCGTGCGGACCCATGTCGTCACCGTCCACACCGCCCTGCCGCTGCTGACCCGCCACCCGGGCGGACTGCTCGTCGAGGTCACCGACGGCACCACCGCGTACAACGAGACCCACTACCGCGAGAACGTCTTCTACGACCTCGCCAAGAACGCCCCGATCCGGATGGCCTTCGGTCTCGCCACCGAACTCGCCCCGTACGAGGCCACCGCCGTCTGTGTCAGCCCCGGCTGGCTGCGCTCCGAACAGATGCTGGAGACCTTCGGCGTCACCGAGGACACCTGGCGCGACGCCGTCGCCAAGCTGCCCGACTTCGCCGTGTCCGAGTCCCCGGTCTATGTCGGCCGCGCCATCGCCGCCCTCGCCGCCGACCCCGGCCGGGCCCGCTGGAACGGCCGGTCCCTCGACAGCGGCGGGCTCGCCCGGGAGTACGGCTTCACCGACGCCGACGGCTCCCGGCCCGACTCCTGGGGCTTCATGCTCGCCAAGGAAGCCGACCCGGACACCCGGGTCGAGGACTATCGGTGACCGGTCAGGCGTAGAGACCGGCCGTCCGGCGCGCCGCCTCCGCGAACCGTTCGCGGAGGCCCGCCGGCGCCAGCACCTCCACCTCCGGTCCGAGCCCGAACAACTGACCGAAAGCGACCTCCTCGCTCTCCACCGCCAGCGTCACCCGTACCCCGCCGCCGGCGCTGCCCCCCGGCTCGGCGGCCGCCCCCGCCGCCAGCGCCTCCTCGGCGGCCGCCCGGTCCGTCACGTACGGCAGCCGCCGCGCTCCCGCCTCCGTCAGCCGCAGCACCACCTCCGTCCGCAGCAGCGAGCGCGCGAACTCCGCGGAGCGCTCCGTCCAGAACCCCGCCAGATCGAAGTCCGGATCCCGCGCGAACTCCCCCTCGCCCACCGCCACCGCGGTGAACCGGTCCACCCGGTACGTGCGGTACGCGCCCTGGGCCCTGGCGCACACGTACCAGACCCCCGCCTTCAGCACGAGCCCGTACGGCTCCAGCTCCCGCGCCACCTCGCCGTCCGCGCGCCGGTAGCGGACCGCCACGGGCCGGTCGCCCCACACCGCCTCCGCCAGCGGCGCGAGCAGCTCCGGCGTCTCCGGCTCCCGGTACCAGGCGGGCGCGTCCAGATGGAACCGCCGCCCCACCGCCTCCGGCGCGTCCCGCAGCGACGGCAGCAGCGCCGCCGACACCTTCAGCCGCGCCGCCGACGCCGCGTCCGCGAGTCCCATGTCCCGCAGCGCCCCCGGCACCCCGGACAGGAACAGTGCCTCCGCCTCCCCGCGCGCGAGCCCGGTCAGCCGCGTCCGGTACCCGCCGACGAGCCGGTACCCGCCCACCCGGCCCCGGTCCGCGTACACCGGCACCCCGGCCTCCGACAGCGCCTGCGCGTCCCGGGTGACGGTCCGCTCCGACACCTCCAGCTCGGCGGCGAGTTCGGCGGCCGTCATCGACGGCCGGGACTGCAGCAGAAGCACCAACTTGATCAGACGGGCGGCACGCATCCGCCCAGCCTGCCACCCCGTGCGCGCGAAGGAGTACACGCGAAGGAGGCCGCACCCCGTTGTCACGGGGTACGGCCTCCTTCGCTCGGGTCCGGAACGTGGGGCCTACAGGCCGTAGCGCTCGCGGGCCTCCTTCACCGAGGTGGCCTGGACCTCGCCGCGGCGGGCGAGCTGGGCCAGGGCGGCGACCACGATCGACTGGGCGTCGACGCCGAAGTGGCGGCGGGACGCGACGCGGGTGTCCGAGATGCCGAAGCCGTCGGCGCCCAGCGAGGTGTAGTCCTGCTCGACCCACTGCGCGATCTGGTCCGGGACCTGGCGCATGTAGTCCGAGACGGCCAGGACCGGGGAGTCCACGCCTTCCAGGGCCTGGCGCACGTACGGGACGCGCTCCTCGCCGCGCAGCAGGGCCGCGTCGGCCTCCAGCGCGTCGCGGCGCAGCTCGGTCCAGGAGGTCGCGGACCACACGTCGGCGGCCACGCCCCACTCGGCGGCGAGCAGCTTCTGCGCCTCCAGGGCCCAGTGGATCGCGGTGCCGGAGGCGAGCAGCTGGACGCGCGAGGCATTCGCGGGCAGCTCCAGGCCGGCCGACTCGGCCGTGTTGAAGCGGTACAGGCCCTTGAGGATGCCCTCGTCGACGCCCGCGTGGCCCGGCTTGGCCGGCTGCGGCATCGGCTCGTTGTAGACGGTGAGGTAGTAGAAGACGTTCTGGTCCTCGCCCTCGGCCGCCTCGCCGTACATCCGGCGCAGGCCCTCCTTGACGATGGCCGCGATCTCGTAGGCGAACGCCGGGTCGTAGGAGAGCGCCGCCGGGTTGGTGGCCGCGATCACCGGGGAGTGGCCGTCGGCGTGCTGCAGGCCCTCACCGGTCAGGGTGGTGCGGCCGGCGGTCGCGCCGACGAGGAAGCCGCGGCCGAGCTGGTCGCCGAGCTGCCACATCTGGTCGGCGGTCCGCTGCCAGCCGAACATCGAGTAGAAGATGTAGAACGGGATCATCGCCTCGCCGTGCGTCGCGTACGACGTCGAGGCGGCGATGAAGTCGGCCATCGAGCCGGCCTCGGTGATGCCCTCGTTCAGGATCTGGCCGTTGACGGCCTCCTTGTAGTACATCAGCTGGTCGCGGTCGACCGGCTCGTACGTCTGGCCCTTCGGCGAGTAGATGCCGAGCGACGGGAACAGCGACTCCATGCCGAAGGTGCGGGCCTCGTCGGGCACGATCGGGACCCAGCGCTTGCCGGTCTCCTTGTCCCGGACGAGGTCCTTGACCAGGCGCACGAAGGCCATCGTGGTGGCGATGGACTGCGTGCCGGAGCCCTTGTCGAAGGCGGCGAACGCCTTGTCGGCCGGGGCCGGCAGCGGCGCGAGCGGGTGGACGCGGCGGGCCGGGGCGGGGCCGCCGAGGGCGGCGCGGCGCTCCTGGAGGTAGCGGACCTCGGCGGAGTCGGCGCCCGGGTGGCCGTAGGGCACCTGGCCGTCGTCGAACCGCGCGTCCGGGATCGGCAGGTCGAGCAGGTCACGCATCTGCTTGAACTCGTCCGACGAGAGCTTCTTCATCTGGTGGTTCGCGTTCTTCGACGCGAAGCCCTCACCGAGGGTGAAGCCCTTGACGGTCTGCGCCAGGATGACGGTCGGCGCGCCCTTGAACTCCAGGGCGGCCTTGTACGCGGCGTACACCTTGCGCGGCTCGTGGCCACCGCGGGAGAGGTGGAAGCACTCGAGGATCTTGTCGTCGCTCAGCAGCTGCGCCATCGCGACGAGCGCCGGGTCCTTGCCGAAGAAGTCCTGGCGGATGTAGGCGGCGTCGCGGGTCTGGTACGTCTGGACCTGGGCGTCCGGCACCTCGCGGAGGCGGCGGACCAGGGCGCCGGTGGTGTCGAGCGCGAACAGCTCGTCCCAGGCGTTGCCCCACAGGGTCTTGACGACGTTCCAGCCGGCGCCGCGGAACTGGGCCTCCAGCTCCTGCACGATCTTGAAGTTGGCGCGGACCGGACCGTCGAGGCGCTGCAGGTTGCAGTTGATGACGAAGGTCAGGTTGTCCAGACCCTCGCGGGCCGCCAGCGCGAGCGCCGCCGTGGCCTCGGGCTCGTCCATCTCGCCGTCGCCGAGGAAGGCCCACACGTGGGAGGCGGAGACGTCCTTGATGGAGCGGTTGGTCAGGTAGCGGTTGAAGCGCGCCTGGTAGATCGCGGAGAGCGGGCCGAGGCCCATGGAGACGGTGGGGAACTCCCACAGCCAGGGCAGCCGGCGCGGGTGCGGGTAGGAGGGCAGGCCGTTGCCGCCGGCCTCCTGGCGGAAGTTGTCGAGGTGGTCCTCGGACAGCCGGCCGTCGAGGAAGGCGCGGGCGTAGATGCCGGGGGAGGCGTGGCCCTGGATGTAGAGCTGGTCGCCGGACCCGGGAGCGTCCTTGGCGTCCTTGCCCTTGAAGAAGTGGTTGAAGCCGGTCTCGTAGAGCCAGGCCGCGGAGGCGAAGGTGGCGATGTGGCCGCCGACGCCGTGCTTGGCGCCGCGGGTGACCATCGCGGCCGCGTTCCAGCGGTTCCAGGCGGTGATCCGGCGCTCCATCTCCTCGTCACCGTCGATGACGGGCTCGGCGGAGGTGGGGATGGTGTTGAGGTAGTCCGTCTCCAGCAGCTTGGGCAGGGCCAGGCCCGCGCCCTCGGCGTGCTGGAGCGTGCGGCGCATCAGGTAGGCGGCCCGGTGAGGGCCGGCGGCCTTGGTGACGGCGTCGAGGGAGGCCGCCCACTCGGCGGTCTCCTCGGTGTCACGGTCCGGGAGCTGGTCGAGCTCGCTCGGAATCTTGCCTACGGGATCGGTCATGATCGCCGCCTTCCGGACAGGAGGGGGGTGGAGATAAAGGGGCCTTGTCTGGCAGGACAGGGCGGCGGGCCGGGTGACGGCCCGCCGAAGACTGTAATCCTCCGATCGATGATCGATCAAAGCGTTGAAGCGAAAAACTTCTCGATTTCAAGAAAGTAGGCACAGGGTGCCGCCTAAATGGGCACCCGGTGCCTTGTTTTCGAAGGATCGGCGTCGGATTTCCGCAGGTGAGGGCGTGCCTGAGGGGCCCCGCGCACAAATGAGCGGGCCCGTGCACGACGGACCCGCTCGATCGATACGTGGCCGGATTCACGCCCCGCGCACGCCCGCACGCGCGGTGCTTCACGCCCCGCGAACGCCCGCACGCGACGCTTCACGCCCCCGGCGGGCGACGGGTCACGCGCGCGGCGCGCATCCCAGCACGTGCGCCTTCACCAGCGCGCCGATGTCCGGGTCGCCCCGGCGGAACGCCTCGACCAGCTCCTGGTGCTCCTCCGCGTACGACTTCTGCACCGTGCCCAGCCAGCGGATCGACAGCGCCGTGAACACCTCGATGCCCAGGCCCTCCCAGGTGTGCAGCAGCACGCTGTTCCCGGCCGCCTTCACCAGCTCCCGGTGGAACGCCACCGTGTGCCGCACCTGCGCCGTGCCGTCCCCGGCCGCGTCCGCCTCGTACAGCGCCGCCACGTGCGGCTCCAGGGTCGAGCAGTCGGCGGCGAGCCGGCCGGCCGCCAGCTCCGCCGCGATCTGCTCCAGACCCGCCCGTACGGGATAGCTCTCCTCCAGGTCCGCGGCGGTCAGATTGCGGACCCGGACGCCCTTGTTCGGCGCCGACTCGATCAGCCGCAGCGACTCCAGCTCGCGCAGCGCCTCGCGGACGGGCGTCTGGGAGACCTCCAGCTCGGTGGCGATGCGCCGCTCCACGATCCGTTCGCCCGGCTTCCAGCGGCCGCTGACGATGCCCTCCACGATGTGCTCGCGGATCTGCTCGCGCAGCGAATGGACGACGGGCATGGTCATGTGAGCTCGCTCCTCGGGAGACACGGTCACCTAGACAATACGGCGGCGCCCCCGCCCGGAAACACATCCGGACGGGGGCGCCGCAGGTGAGGCTCGTTACGTTGCCCGGAGGCGACGGCGCGCCTTACAGGCCCAGGTCGACCTCGAACTCGCCGGCCTCCAGGATCGCCTTGACGGCGTTCAGGTAGCGGGCGGCGTCGGCGCCGTCGACCAGGCGGTGGTCGTACGACAGCGCCAGGACGACGATGTCACGGACGCCGATGACCGTGCCCTCGGCCGTCTCGATGACCGCCGGGCGCTTCACCGTGGCGCCGATGCCCAGGATGGCGACCTGGCTCGGCGGCACGATGACGGTGTCCCACAGGGCACCGCGCGAGCCGGTGTTGCTGATGGTGAAGGTGCCGCCGGACAGCTCGTCCGGGGTGATCTTGCTGGCCCGGACCTTGGCCGCGAGGTCGGCCGTGGCCTTGGAGATGCCGGCGATGTTCAGGTCGCCCGCACCCTTGATGACCGGGGTCATCAGGCCCTTCTCGGAGTCCACCGCGATCGCGATGTTCTCGGTGCCGAAGTAGGTGATCGTGCCCTCGTCCTCGTTGATACGAGCGTTGATCACCGGGTGCGCCTTGAGCGCCTGGGCCGCCGCCTTCACGAAGAACGGCATCGGGGACAGCTTGACGCCCTCACGGGCGGCGAAGGCGTCCTTGGCCTGGTTGCGCAGCTTCATCAGCTTGGTGACGTCGACCTCGACGGCCGTCGTCAGCTGCGCCTGGGTGTGCAGGGCCTTGAACATGTTGTCGCCGATGACCTTGCGCATGCGGGTCATCTTGACGGTCTGGCCGCGCAGCGGGGAGACCTCCAGGGCCGGAGCCTTGGCGGCGGGCGCGGCGGCGGCGACCGGGGCGGCGACGGGGGCCGGGGCGGCCTTCTTGGCCTCGGCGGCCGCGAGGACGTCCTGCTTGCGGATACGGCCGCCGACGCCCGAACCCTTGACGGCCGACAGGTCGACACCGTTCTCGGAGGCGAGCTTGCGGACCAGCGGGGTCACGTACGCGCCGTCCTCGGCCGGCTCCGCGACGACGGCCGGGGCCGGCGCCGGGGTGACCGGGGCGGGGGTGGCGACCGGCGCGGGGGCCGGGGCGGCCGGGGCGGCCGGGGCCACCGGGGCGGGGGCCGGGGTGGCGACCGGAGCCGGAGCCGCGGCCACGGGGGCCGGGGCGGCGACCGGGGCCGGGGCGGCGACCGGAGCGGGGGCGGCGACCGGGGCCGGGGCGGCAGCCGGAGCGGGGGCGGCGACCGGGGCCGGGGCGGCACCCGCGACACCGATGACGGCCAGCTTGGAGCCGACCTCGGCGGTCTCGTCCTCGGCGACGGTGATCTCCAGGAGGACACCGGAGGCCGGGGCCGGGATCTCGGTGTCGACCTTGTCCGTGGAGACCTCGAGCAGCGGCTCGTCGGCCGTGACGGTGTCGCCGACGGACTTCAGCCAGCGGGTGACGGTGCCCTCGGTGACGGACTCGCCGAGCGCCGGCAGAACGACGTCGGTGCCCTCGGCGGCACCCGCCGGGGCGGCGGCAGGGGCGGCCGGAGCCTCGGCCACGGGGGCCGGAGCGGCGACGGGGGCCTCGGCGACCGGCGCCGGGGCGGCGACGGGGGCCGGAGCGGCCTCGGCCGCGGGGGCCGGGGCGGCGGCGGGGGCGCCGGAGCCGTCGTCGATGATGGCCAGCTCGGCGCCGACCTCGACCGTCTCGTCCTCGGCGACCTTGATGGAGGCCAGGATGCCCGAGGCGGGGGCGGGGATCTCGGTGTCGACCTTGTCGGTCGAGACCTCGAGCAGCGGCTCGTCAGCCTCGACACGCTCGCCCTCGGCCTTGAGCCAGCGGGTGACGGTGCCCTCGGTGACGCTCTCGCCGAGCGCCGGCAGGGTTACGGAAACCGACATGGTTTCAGTTGCTCCTAACGAATTGCGGAAAGTGGTCGTCGCGCCCTGTGATGACGTAAGCGTCAGTCGTGGGAGTGCAGAGGCTTGCCGGCCAGGGCCAGGTGGGCCTCGCCGAGCGCCTCGTTCTGCGTCGGGTGGGCGTGGATGAGCTGCGCGACCTCGGCCGGCAGCGCCTCCCAGTTGTAGATCAGCTGCGCCTCGCCGACCTGCTCGCCCATGCGGTCACCGACCATGTGGACGCCGACCACGGCACCGTCCTTGACCTGGACGAGCTTGATCTCGCCCGCGGTCTTGAGGATCTTGCTCTTGCCGTTGCCCGCGAGGTTGTACTTCAGGGCCACGACCTTGTCCGCGCCGTAGATCTCCTTGGCCTTGGCCTCGGTGATGCCGACGGAGGCGACCTCCGGGTGGCAGTACGTCACCCGCGGCACGCCGTCGTAGTCGACCGGCACCGGCTTCAGACCGGCGAGCCGCTCCGCCACCAGGATGCCCTCGGCGAAGCCGACGTGCGCGAGCTGGAGGGTCGGGACCAGGTCGCCGACCGCGGAGATGGTGGGCACGTTGGTACGCATGTACTCGTCGACCAGGACGTAGCCGCGGTCCATCGCGACGCCCTGCTCCTCGTAACCGAGACCGGCCGAGACCGGGCCGCGGCCGATGGCGACGAGCAGCACCTCGGCCTCGAAGGTCTTGCCGTCGGCCAGGGTGACCTTCACACCGTTCTCGGTGTACTCGGCCGACTGGAAGAAGGTGCCGAGGTTGAACTTGATGCCCCGCTTGCGGAAGGCGCGCTCCAGCAGCTTGGAGCTGTTCTCGTCCTCGACCGGGACGAGGTGCTTCATGCCCTCGATGACCGTGACGTCGGTGCCGAAGGACTTCCACGCCGAGGCGAACTCGACGCCGATGACGCCGCCGCCGAGGATGATCGCGGACTCCGGGACCCGGTCCAGGGTCAGCGCGTGGTCCGAGGTGATGATCCGGTTGCCGTCGATCTCGAGACCGGGCAGCGACTTCGGCACGGAGCCGGTGGCGAGCAGGACGTGACGGCCCTCGACCCGGCGGCCGTCGACGTCGACGGAGGTGGGGGAGGACAGGTGGCCGGTGCCCTCGATGTACGTCACCTTGCGGGAGGCGACGAGACCCTGCAGACCCTTGTGCAGGCCGGCGATCACGTCGTCCTTGTACGTGTGGACGGCCTTGATGTCGATGCCCTCGAAGGAGGCCTTGACACCGAACTGCTCCGCCTCGCGCGCCTGGTCGGCGACCTCGCCGGCGTGGAGCAGGGCCTTCGTCGGGATGCAGCCGTTGTGCAGGCAGGTGCCGCCGAGCTTGTTCTTCTCGATCAGTGCGACGTCCAGGCCCAGCTGCGCTCCGCGCAGCGCCGCGGCGTAACCGCCGCTACCGCCGCCGAGGATCACTAGGTCGAAAACGGTGCTGGCGTCGTTCGCCACGTCACGTCCTCCATGCATATGCGCTCGTCGCCGGTCGTCCCGACCGGCGGCGGCTCAGTGTCCGGCCGCTTTTCGTCGGCCCTGTGGTGGGGGCCCTGTCCTGCCGAGAACCCATCTTCGCACTTGTTGGCGGGCGGCGGGACGCGGGGCCGCGCTCCGAGACGGCGGATCGGCCGGACGGGGGGCCGGGACACGCCCGGGAACCTGCGGATTTCGTCGCGGGCGAACACTCCGTGAACGCCGCCGGCCCCCAGGCCGAGGACCTGGGGGCCGGTGCGGGGAACCGACGCGGGGCGCGGACGGGGCGGGCCCGTCGGCGTCCCGAGTACGTCAGATCCGGCGCGGTCGGGTCCGACCGAGTCGGATCCGGCCGGGTCGGATCCGGCGGATCTTAGATCTCGCCGTCCGCGGTGCGCTCGGCGAGACGCACCAGGGTGCGGACCGAGGAGCCGGTGCCGCCCTTGGGGATGTAGCCGTACGGGGCGGACTCGTGGAAGGCCGGGCCCGCGATGTCCAGGTGGGCCCAGGTGATGCCCTCGCCCACGAACTCCTTCAGGAACAGACCGGCCACCAGGCCGCCGCCCATCCGCTCGCCCATGTTGGCCATGTCGGCGGTGGTGGAGTCCATGCCCTTGCGCAGGTCCGCGGGGAGCGGCATCGGCCAGGACGCCTCGCCGACCTCGCCGGCGATCTCGTGGATCGCGGTGCGGTAGGCGTCGTCGTTGGACATGATGCCGAAGGTGCGGTTGCCGAGCGCCAGGACCATGGCACCGGTCAGGGTCGCCACGTCGACGATCGCGTCGGGCTCCTCCTCCGAGGCGCGGGTCAGCGCGTCGGCCAGGACCAGGCGGCCCTCGGCGTCGGTGTTGAGGACCTCGACGGTCTTGCCGCTGTACATGCGCAGCACGTCACCCGGGCGGGTGGCCGAGCCGGACGGCATGTTCTCGGCGAGCGCGAGCCAGCCGGTGACGTTGACGGCGAGGCCCAGGCGGGCGGCGGCCACGACGGCGGCGAACACGGCGGCGGCACCGCTCATGTCGCACTTCATCGTCTCGTTGTGGCCGGCCGGCTTCAGGGAGATGCCGCCCGAGTCGTAGGTGATGCCCTTGCCGACCAGGGCGAGGGTGCGCTCCGCCTTCGGGTGCGTGTAGGCGATCTTGACCAGACGCGGCGGGTTCACCGAACCGGCGCCGACGCCGAGGATGCCGCCGAAGCCGCCCTTGGCGAGCGCCTTCTCGTCGAGCACCTGGACCTTGAGGCCGTGCTCCTTGCCGGCGGCCTGGGCGGCGGCGGCGAACGCGGCCGGGGTCAGGTCGTTCGGCGGCTGGTTGATCAGGTCACGGGCGCGGTTCATCTCCTCCGCGACCGCCACCGCGCGCTCCGCGGCGGCCTTGTAGGCCTTGTCGCGGGGCTTGGCGCCGAGCAGGGCGACCTCGCCGAGCGGCTTCTTGCGGCCTTCGCCGTCCTCCTGGTACGCGGTGTAGGCGTACGCGCCGAGCAGCGCGCCCTCGCCGATCGCGACGACGTCCTCGGGGGAGCCGATCGGGAGCGCGAAGGCGGCCTTCTTCGCCCCGGCCAGGACCCGGGCGGCGGTGCCGGCGGCGCGGCGGAGCGCCTCGGTGCCGAAGCCCGACGCGTCCTTGTCGTCCTCGGCCACGGAGCCGAGACCGACCGCGAGGACGACCGGGGCCTTCAGAGCGGCCGGGGCGGGCAGCTTGGTGGCCTCACCCTCGGCGCCGGTGGCGCCCAGAGTCTCCAGGACGGCGGTGAGTCCGCCGTCGAAGGCCTGGTCGACGGCCTCGGCGCCCGGGGCCACGACCAGCGTCTTGCCGGACTTGGCGACGCCGACGACGACGGCGTCGGCGCGCAGCGTGGCCGCGCCGGCGGTGCTGAGAGTGAGAGCAGTCACGGTGGTGATTTCTCGCTTCCGTTGAGTTCCTGGCGGTCGTGGGATGGGCCGACCGTGCCCGCCGTATCGTATTTCGGCCCGACGAGCGCCGGACAGGAGCCTACGCTCGCCCGCCGGATTCGCCCACGGCGGCGTGGGTCCGGCCCGCTCGACCCGGCCGGGGTACGTGTCGGAGGACCTCGCCCGAGTCGCGCCGAGGACGGCCCCGACGGGCGGAAGTCCCGTACGCGAGAGGTGGGTTGATCAGGAGTCGCCTCGCGCGGTGGTCACGTAACAGGTCACCCGGCCCTTGCCGACGCCGCCCTGGGGCTCGGGTGTCCACCAGGCCCAGTACGCGTCCCTCTTGGGCAGCCGGGAAGCCCGGGCCATGTCCCGCGCGATGGAGCACGCGGTGTCCGCACGGCCCTGGGTGTCCTCGGCCGAGCTGCCCGGACCCAACGGGACCTGGGCGAAGACCCGGACGTCGTGCGGTCCCGAGCAGGGCACGCCGACGACGTTCCGGGCCAGGCGCTGACCGGTGTCGAAGTCGGCACAGGCGTTCTTCTTCACGTCCCGCAGGGGCAGGACGTCCTCGGCCCCGGTGCGGACGGTGCCGGCGGGGGAGTCCTTCGGCGCGGACGTCCCGTGACCGCCGAGGGTGAGGTCCATCGTGAACTTGGTGAAGCCGGAGAGCGCGTCTCCCTTGCGCAGGACGGCGGTCAGGTCGGCGCGCGCGTCCAGGATCCGGCCCTGCCGGTCCACGGTGACGGTGACCGGCAGCCCGTCGGCGGCGTCCCGGTCGGTGTGCTTCCGGATGTCGTCGGGGAGTAGGCCCTCCAGCGCGTTCATCGGCATCTCGGCCCGGTAGACGCGGCGGCCGTCGGGGCCGTCGGTCCGCTTGGTCGCCTCCGCTCCGGATAGGCCCTCCAAGAGCGTGCCGCCGACCGGTGCCTCGGTGCCATGGAGGTGCTCCAGGGTGGCGTTGTCCTGCGATTGCTGGGTGTCCGCGGCGGTGTAGCGGATCCAGTACGAGGTTCGGGCGGCCCGGTAGTGGATCCGGTCGCTGTCGATCAGATACCGGCCGGAGAGGGCGCCGGAGGTGCGGCCGGCCGTCATGCCGACCAGGACGTTCCGGGCCTCCTCGGGAAGTTTCCCGGGAACCTTCCAGGTCGTGTCGGCCTGTCCGCGGCCGCCGGCGAAGTCCATGCTTCCGCTCATCGTCTGGACCGCGTCGCCCTTGCCCGAGGCGAAGGTCAGGTGGTGGACGAAGCTCGCGCTGCCCGCCTGCTTCGTCTGGCGCACCGCCAGGAGGAGCTGCCGGTCGAGCTTCTGGTCGAACACGGGGTGCTTGGCGGGCGTGGCCTTGGCGGCCGGGGCGCTGTCGTCACCGCCCGCGCAGGCGGTCAGGAGCATGGCGGCGGCGAGCACGGCGCCCGCGCGAACGGAGCCTCTTAACATGATCATGGCAACATGACCGGCCGGCGGCCGAGAGGGTTGCGCCTCGAACCGGTCACACGGGAGCGGCTATCGGCCATCTCTCCGGGTACGGCCCGGGCCGTACCCTCCGGGTCGTGTCGGACCCCCGCGTCAGCCCAGGGTCAGGGCCACCAGCGTCACCGTGCCCGCGACTTCCGCCACGCCGCCGAAGACGTCGCCGGTGACCCCGCCGAAGCGGCGGACGCACCGGCGCAGGAGCAGTTCGGCCGTGCCGAGGGCGACGAGCGCGGCGAGGACGTGACGCAGGGCGTCGTACGGGGAGAAGACCGCGCCGGCCGCCGCGACCAGGACGAGGACCAGGGCGGTGGCGAGGGCTGCGGAGCGGTGCGGGACGGTGCCGGCCACGATCGCGCCGAGCCCCTCGGGCCGGGCGGCCGGGACGCCGTGACGGGACGCCAGGGTGAGGGCGAGGCGGGCTGTCGCCGAGGCGACGGCGACGGCGACCGTGCCGCGCGCCCAGCCCTCCCCGTACAGCTCGGCGAGCGCCGCGACCTGGGCGAACAGGGCGAAGACGAGCGCGAGGACGCCGAACGGCCCGATGTCGGACCGCTTCATCACCCGCAGCGCCTCCTCGGCGGGCTTGGCGCTGCCGAGGCCGTCGGCGGTGTCGGCGAGGCCGTCGAGGTGCAGCCCGCGGGTGAGCAGGGCGGGGACCAGGGCGGTGAGGACGGCGGCGACCAGCGGACTCGCGCCGAGCAGCAGTGCCACCCCGCCGGCCGCGGCCGCGGACAGGCCGACGACGAGCCCCGCGAGCGGGGCGCAGAGCATGCCGGACCGCGCCGCCTCGCGGTCCCAGCGGGTGATGCGGGCGGGCAGCACGGTGAGGGTGCCGAAGGCGAAACGCAGGCCGTCCATCCGCGGAAGGTTAATGCCCCGTCCCCGGCCCGGTAGGGTCGGCGAATCGTCGATAACGGCATGAAACCGTGCGAAATCTGATCAATCGGCAGAGGGTGGCATGGGTCACTGGTTCTCGCGCAACATCGTCGAACCCGGCAAGCTCCCGATGCTCCTCGCCCTGACCGCGTTCGTGCTGACCTTCCTGATCACCCGGACCGTCACCCGGCTGATCCGGGCCGGCAAGGGCCCGTTCGGGAACATCTCCTCGGGCGGGCTGCACATCCACCACGTGGTGCCGGGCGTCGTGCTCACCGTGCTCGGCGGCTTCGGGGCGGTGGCGAGCGGCCGGTACGGGGTGGGGGCGATGATCTTCGCGGTGGTCTTCGGGACCGGCGCGGGCCTGGTGCTCGACGAGTTCGCGCTGATCCTGCACCTCGACGACGTCTACTGGACGGACGACGGCCGCAAGAGCGTCGAGGTGGTCGTGTTCACCGCCGCGCTCGTCCTGCTCGGGCTCGTCGGCTTCGCGCCGTTCGGGGTGAACGACGTGACCGCCGACGAGCGCCAGAACCGGGCCGCCTTCCTCCTCACCCTCCTCGTCAACTTCCTCTTCGTCCTCGTCACCCTGATGAAGGGAAAGTTCCGGACGGCCGTGATCGGCGCGCTCGTCCCCTTCGTCGCCCTCGTCGGCGCCCTCCGCCTCGCCCGCCCCGGCTCCTGGTGGGCGCGCCGGCTCTACGGCCGCCGCCCCCGGGCCCGGGCCCGCTCCCGGATCCGCGGCTACCGGCACGACAAGCGCTGGACCCGGGTGCGCCGCAAGGTGCAGGACCTGATCGGCGGCTTTCAGGAACGCACGCCGGGCCGCGGCTCCGCCTCGGGCTGAAGCGGGGGGTGCGGGACCGGGCCGGACGCGGCCTCGGACACGAACGCGGACCGGGACCCGGAACCGGAGCCGCGCGCCGACCCGGACCGGGGCCCGGCCCCCGATCCGGCCTCGGACGAAGGCGCACCCGCGGATCGGCCCGCGGATCGGCTCGTGGATTTGTCGGCGGATCCGTCAGCGGCCCTGTCCACGGACCCGCCCCCGTTCCGCCGCCGGGCCCGCCACTCCTGGACCGCGACGACCGCGCCCACCGCCGCGAGCGCGGCGATGTGCTCCTTGCCGGCCAGGTTGTTCTTGACCAGCACCTCCACCACCATCGCCACGACCACGAGGATCGCCGTCCAGCGCGCCCGGCGGCGCCAGCACACGTACACCGCGAGCCCGACGACCGCCGCCGACGGGCCGGTGTCCACCACCTGCGCCTCGGTGGCGGGCAGCCCCAGCGGGGTGTCCGGCCCGAGCACCAGGGCGACCCGCGCGTACAGCGTGCCGGCCAGTGTCGCGGCGTACGCCAGGAACAGCGTCCGCCCCCGCCCCAGACAGATCTCGGCGATCCCGAACACCAGCAGGATCTGCGCCAGCGCGCCCCACACCGGCAGATCGAGCGCCGGTACGAAGAGGGACAGCGGGGTACGCAGCAGCGCGAGCCACAGTGGGTCCGCGGCCCGCACCGAGCCGAGGTCCTGGACCGGCTGGTAGCCCCAGTCCTGGTTCTGGACGACCTGGAGGACCGAGGTGAGCAGGACGGCGGTCAGGGTCAGGGGGATCGCCCGCCGGCGCCGTACGACCAGCGCCTCCCGTACGGTCGCGTAGAGCGGTCCCCACTCGCGGCGCGCGAACGCCCGCGCGGACGCCCGCATGGTCGAGCGGCTCACCGTCTGCCCTCCAGATGTCTGCGGTGCAGCCACTTGGGCAGCCCCGGGGCTTCCAGGAAGCCTTCGGCGCGGCCGGCGGCGAGGCCGATGCGCAGCAGGTCGGCACTCTTCTCGAAGAGCATGAAGCGGGGCTCCCAGATCGGTCGGTACTTGGCGTTGGCGCGGTACAGCGACTCGATCTGCCACCAGCGGGAGAAGAAGCTCAGCAGTGAACGCCACAGCCGCAGCACAGGCCCCGCACCGAGCTTCGAGCCACGTTCGAAGACGGATCTGAACATCGCGAAGTTGAGCGATACCTGAATGATTCCGATCTCCCGTGCCCGCTGCAGGAGTTCGATGACCATGAACTCCATCAGACCGTTCTCGGCGTCCCGGTCGCGGCGCATCAGATCGAGGGACAGTCCCTCCGGTCCCCACGGCACGAAGGACAGCAGCGCCCGCAGCTCGCCGCGCTCGTCGGTGCACTCCAGCATCACACAGCGGCCGTCCCGGGGATCGCCGAGCCGGCCGAGCGCCATCGAGAAGCCGCGCTCGGTCGCGCCGTCGCGCCAGTCGTCCGCCTTGCGCACGAGCGCGTCCATCTCGGCGGCCGGGATCTCCTCGTGCCGGCGGATCCGGACCTGGTAGCCGGCCCGCTTGACCCGGTTGAACGCCTGCCGCACGGTGCGCATGGCCCGCCCGTCGAGGGTGAACTCCGCGGTCTCCACGATCGCCTCGTCGCCCAGTTCGAGCGCGTCCAGGCCGTGCCGGGCGTAGATCGTGCCCGCCTCCTCGCTCGCGCCCATCACGGCCGGGATCCAGCCGTGCTCGCGCGCCTCGGCGAGCCACGGGTCGATGGCGCCGGGCCACGCCTCCGGGTCGCCGATCGGGTCGCCGGAGGCCAGCGACACCCCGCCGACCACCCGGTAGGCGATGGCGGCCTTGGCGCTGGGGGACCAGACGACGCTCTTCTCGCGGCGGGTCGCGAAGTAGCCGAGGGAGTCCCGGTCGCCGTGCCGTCCGAGCAGCGCCCGCAGCCGGTTCTCGTCCTCCTCGGTGAGCGGGTCGACCGCGCGGCGGGACCGGAAGGCGGCGAACAGCACCGCGATGAGCAGCAGCGTGGACATCACGTTGATGACCACGTCCACCCAGCCGGGGGGCGCGATGCCCGGGAAGCGGTCCTCGTCGGTGGCGAGGGTGATCAGGTGCATCACGCCGTACCGCCAGCGCTCCACAAAGGTCGAGGGGCCGGTGGCGTGGTTGGTGACGGTGACCAGGAACGCGGCGAGCAGCGAGGTGACCAGCAGCCCGCCCACCGCCACGACCGCCGCCAGCAGCGGGTTGGAGCGGTCGCCCTTCGCGTAGAACTCCCGGCGGCCGGCGAGCAGCGCGCCGAAGAAGCCCGCCGTCAGCGCGAGCGACACCCAGTTCTGGGCGTGCTCGCGGATCTCCGGGAAGAACATGACGAGCACGAAGAGCAGCAGGAACAGCCCGCACAGGACGAAGTTCAGGATCCACGCGGCCCGCTTGCGGCGCCGCATGGTGATCGCCAGGAAGAGGGTGAAGAAGCCGGAGGCGAAGCCGGCGGTGAGCATGTACGGGGTGAAGAAGTCGTGCTGGTTGTGCCGCCGCAGGTCCTGGCCGAACGACACCCAGACGGCGCTCAGGAAGTTGACGAAGGCGACGGCGCGCAGATACCAGACGGCGATCGCGGCTCCGCGCCGCGAGCGGACCGTGCTCCGGGCGGCTCCGGCGACGGGCAGGCGGACTTCTCCCATAAAACGCGATCATATGGGGCATCGCATGGTGTGACGGGTCGAGCACCGTTCGCGATCCACCCGCGTGGCGGTGCCCCCGTGCCGTCCGGCCGCCCGGCCGGGCCCGGTCTCGTGAAGGACGCTCAGCGCGCGTCGGCGGAAGCCCCGGTGCCGGTGGCAGCCCCGGTGTCGGCGGAAGCCTCGCTCGCCTCCGTGTTCCCGGCGCTCTCGCCGTCCTCCGTGCCGCCGGCGTCCGCCGTCTTCTCCGGCAGCTCCGCCGCCAGCGCGGCGGCGGCCCGGACCAGCGGCAGCGCGAGCAGCGCCCCGGCTCCCTCGCCCACCGTGACCCCGTGGTCGAGCAGCGGTTCGAGGGCCATCCGGTCCAGCGCCTTCGCCTGCGCCGGCTCGCCGCTGACCTGACCCGCCAGCCACCAGTCCGGCGCCCGGAACGCCGACCGCTGCGCCACCAGCGCGCACGCCGCGCCGACCACGCCGTCGAGCACGACCGGCATCCGGCGCACCGACGCCTGGAGCAGGAAGCCCGTCATCGCCGCCAGGTCCGCCCCGCCGACCGTCGAGAGCAGCGCCAGCTGGTCGCCGAGCACCGGCCGGGCCCGGCGCAGCGCGTCGCGGATCGCCGCGCACTTGCGCATCCAGGCCAGGTCGTCGATCCCGGCGCCGCCGCGGCCGGTCACCACCGAGGCGTCCGTCCCGCACAGCGCCGCGATCAGCGTCGACGCGGGGGTCGTGCCACCCACGCTGAGATCGCCGAGGACGACCAGGTCGGTGCCGGAGTCGGCCTCCTCGTCGGCGATCGCGATGCCGAGTTCGAGGGCGGCGAGCGCCTCCTCGGCCGTCAGCGCGTCCTCGATGTCGATCCGGCCCGAGCCGCGGCGTACCCGGTGCCGGGTGACCTCGGCCGGCAGCAGCCCGGGGTCGCAGTCCAGGCCCGCGTCCACGACCCGTACCGGCACCCGCTGCGCCCGCGCGAGGACCGCCACCGGGCTCGCGCCGTCGAGCACGGCGCGCACCAGCGTGTGCGCGCTGCCCGCGGCCCGCCCGGACACGTCCAGGGTGGCCACCCCGTGGTCGGCCGCGAACAGCACGACCTTCGGCTGCTCCACCGGTCGCACCGGCACCCGGCCCTGGGCCGCCGACAGCCACTCGCCCAGCTCGTCGAGGCGCCCGAGCGCCCCGGGGCGGACGCTCAGCCGCTCCCTGCGCTCCTCGGCGTCACGCCGGATTCCCCCGTCGGGACGCTGGATCAGATCGGAGAAGTCGTCGAGGTTCAAGGTTCGTTCCGCCTAGGGACGTCAATCGGTCGTGAATCGGTCGTGGGCTCGTACATCGATCGTCCGAACCCTACCCGGGCACCCCGCCCGGCCGCCGCTCACCGCCGTGCGTCGCGCCACCCGCCGGGCGGCGCGGACGCCCGTCGTCAGCGCAGCACCAGCGCCTGCCCCGCCACCACGAGCAGCACCTGCTCGCACGCGTCGGCGAAGGCCGCGTTCAGCCGCCCCAGCTCGTCCCGGAACCGCCGCCCCGACGCGGTCGCCGGGACCACGCCCGAGCCCACCTCGTTCGTCACCGCCACCACCGTGCGCCGGGTCTCCCGGACCGCCGCCACCAGCTCCTCGACCCGCTCGGCGAGCGCCTGCCGCCCGTCGTTCTCCCAGGTCGCGTCGTCCCAGGCGCCGGCCCGGTCCATGGCGTCCGTCAGCCACAGCGACAGACAGTCGATCAGCAGCGCCGGGCCGTCCGCCGCCAGCAGCGGGACCAGGTCGGTGGTCTCCTCCGTACGCCAGGACGCAGGCCGCCGTTCCCGGTGCAGGCCCACCCGCTGCGCCCACTCCGCGTCGCCCGCGCGGGTGCCGCCGGTCGCCACGTACACGACCTCGGGGAAGGTCTCCAGGCGCCGTTCCGCCTCCACCGACTTGCCCGACCGGGCCCCGCCCGTCACCAGCGTGCGGCGCGGGACGTCCGGTACGGCGTGGTACTCGCCCACGTACAGGGTCGTCCCGTCCGGCACCGCCCGCGCGCCCGCCGCCGCGAGCCGCCGGTCCAGCTCGGGACCGGCCGGCGCGTCGTGGTCCAGGTGCACGGCGATCACGTCGGTGCTCGCCGCCACCGCGCCGGTGGCCCGCAGCCGGGCCAGCGCGTCCGGGCGGCCCGTCACGTCCGCCACCACCATGTCGTACGGCACCCGGTGGTCGTCCGGAAGGCCGGCGGGCGCCCCGCCGCGCGGCAGGTACAGCAGCCGCTCGCCCTCCGCGGAGACCACCTCGTACCCGGTGCCCGGGGCGTCCATCGGCACCGCCCGCACCCGGTGGCCGCTGATCAGCGTCAGCTCCCGCCCGTCGGGTACCCGGCCGGCCGTCGGCAGTCCGGCCGGCATCTCCACGGCCGGGCCGTCGTGCGGCCGCGTCAACAGCACTTGCCGTACGCCCACGAGCGAGTGGCCCGCGCGGGCGGCGGCCAGCGCGGCCCCCGGGGTCAGGTCGAGCAGCAGCGCCCCGTCCACCAGGAGCGAGGTCGAGGCCCGCGCCGCCGGTCCCCGGGACAGCGCGCACACGGCGCAGGGGCAGTCGGGGCGGGGGAGTCCGAGGGGCGCGCCGGTGCCGAGCAGAGTCAGTTCCACGATCGGATTTTCCCGTGCTGCCGCGAGCCGTGCGCGCCCGGCTACGCTGCGGGCAGCAAACCGATCATCCGGTGAGCGCCGGCAAACCCCAGGAGGCGGACATGGCATGGACGTGGCGGTTCGAGAAGTCCGACGGCAGCGAGGTCGCCCCGTCGGTGACCCCCGAGGAGTTCACCACCCAGGGCGACGCGGAGTCCTGGCTCGGTGAGTACTGGCGCGATCTGCTCGACGGCGGGGCGGACCAGGCGACCCTCGCGGAGGACGGCACGACGGTCTACGGCCCGATGCCGCTGAACGCCGAGGGCTGAGACCGGCCCCCAGGGGCCGTGGAGCCGGGAAGCCCGCGGGTCACATCTCGCCCAGCGTGACCTGTACCCGCTCCTGCTTCGTCCCCCGGGTGAACGCCACGGTCACCTTGTCGCCCGGCTGGTGTGCCGCCAGCGCTTCGGCGAGCGAGGTGATCGTGGTGACCGGGGTGGTGCCGACCTTGGTGATCACGTCCCCGGCCCGCATCCCCGCGTCCGCGGCGGCCCCGCCGGGGGTGGCCTGGACGATCGCGACCCCGTTGGGCTCGTAGTCGTCGCCGAGCACCGTACGGCCGGTGATGTTGAGCGCGGCCCGGCCCGAGTCGGTCACCCGGCCGTGCTGGATGATCTGGCCGGCCACCGTCCGCACCATCGACGCGGGGATCGCGAACCCGATGCCCGGCGCCGAGCCGCCGCCGAGGGCCGGGTCCACCGCCGCGAGCGTCGGGATGCCGATGACCTCGCTGTTCAGGTTCACCAGGGCGCCGCCGCTGTTGCCCGGGTTGATTGCGGCGGAGGTCTGCACCATGTTGGCGATCGTGGCCCCGGTCCCGCCGCCCGCGCCGCCCTCGCTGACCGTGCGGCCGGTCGCCGAGACGATGCCCTGGGTGACGCTGCCGGACAGCCCGAGCGGCGAGCCCATCGCCAGCACGATCTGGCCCATGTCGACCTTCGACGAGTCGCCGAACGTCGCCGCCCGCACCCCCTGCGGCACGGTGTCCAGCCTGATCACCGCGAGATCCTGCTCCGGATACGACGAGACCAGCCGCGCCGTCACCGTCTCGCCGCCCGTCGCCGCCGACACCTTGAACGTCTTGTCCTGGCCGATGACGTGCGCGTTCGTGACGACATGCCCCTGCACGTCGTAGACGACCCCGGAGCCCAGGCTCTGCGAGGCCTCGATCTGGACGACGGACGGCAGGACGTTCCGGATCACCCGCTGGTAGTCGTCCTGGAGCTGGTTCGAGACGAGCGGCGAGGCGGCCAGCGGCGAGGACGCCCGGGGCGGGACGGCCGGGGAGGAGTGCGCGGCGCGGGGGACGAGGCCGCCCGTACAGCCACCGGTCAGAGCGACGGCACCGGCCACGGCGACGAGGGAGCGCGGGAGACGTCTCATGCCCCGAGTCTGGTCGCCGCCGTGCCGCCGTGCCTCGGCGGAGTCGCCCGATCGGGTGCGTGTTCCGGCGGGGCGCCACTCACCGCCGAAGCGAGGACGGTGCGGGGAAGGGGCGGGTCAGCCCCGGACGCCGCAGAGGTGCAGCAGTCCCGCGACCCGGCGGTACGGGTCGATCCGGCCGGCCCGGTCCTCGGCGGCGAGCAGCCGCTCCAGCTCGTCCGCCGCCGGCAGGCCCAGATCGCCCGGGAGGCCGTCGGTGAAGACCCGTACCCCGTACCAGGCGTGCAGCGGGGCCGCGATCCCGGCCAGGGTCGCGGTGAGGGTGTCGAGCCGGTCGGCCCGTCCCTTGACCCCGGCGTGGTCGGTGTACTCGTCCGAGTCGAAGGCGGCGAGCGCCCCGGCCCACTCCCCGGCGAGGCCCGGCCCCATGGCCAGCGCCTCCGCGTTCCGCACCACCAGGGAGAGCAGCCCGCCGGGGGCCAGCATCCGGGCCAGGCCGGCGAGCAGGGCGTCGGGCTCGTCGTCGTACATCAGCACGCCGTGGCACAGCACGACGTCGAAACTGCCGGGCAGGAAGTGGACCCCGGTCTCGCGGCCGTCGCCGTGGATCAGCCGGACCCGCTCGCGGATGCCGGCCGGTTCGGTCGCCAGCGACTCGCGGGCGGCCTGCAGCAGCGCGGGATCGGGCTCCAGGCCGGTCACGGTGTGCCCGGCCCGGGCGAGCCGCAGGGCCCGGGAGCCCTGGCCCATGCCCGCGTCGAGGATCCGCAGCCGCTGCCCCACGGGATAGCGGGCGGCTATCTGCTCGTCGAGCTGCCGCGCCACCAGCTCCTGGCGGACGGTGACGCGCAGCCCGCCGGGCACGGCAGGTCCGTGACCGACGACGGGCAGCACCTCACCCGGCCCCGTGAGCTCCGCGCTCAGGGTCGCTCTCCGCGCTTGACCTGCGGCTTCGGCAGTCGCAGTCGGCGCATCTGGAGCGAACGCATCAGCGCGTACGGGATCGCGCCGCGCTTCGGCTCGTTCGGGAAGCGCGTGTTCAGCTGCTTGCGCAGACGGATCCAGGTGCCGATCGAGTCGAGCACGATCAGCACGATCAGCACGCCCCACAGGAGCAGCGCGATGTCCTGGAGCCGCGGGACGCGGTTGCCGAAGAGCGACAGCACCAGGATGACCACGGCCACCGGCAGGAAGAACTCGGCGACCGCGAACCGCGAGTCGACGAAGTCACGGGCGAAGCGCCGCACCGGACCCTTGTCACGGGCCGGCAGGAAGCGCTCGTCGCCGCTGTTCAGCGCCTCGCGCTGACGGACGAGGTCCGCGCGGCGGGCCTCGCGCTGGCGCTTGGCGGCCTCCTTGCGGTCCATCGGCGCGGACTGCGCGCGGCGCCGCTGGGTCTGCGCCTCGCTCCGCTTGGGAGTCGGGCGGCCCTTGGGGGCCTCGGGGTCACGGGGATTCTTGGAGAGGTCCGCCGTCACCTGCTGGGCGGAGGCCTTCTCATCCTTCGAACGGCTACGGAACACAACGCCAAGGGTACGTGGTGCGGGGTGTACGACCCAGCGCGGGCGGGAACGATCCGCTAACGGACGGCGTCCCTGCCCTTGAGAACAGGGATCCACTACTCCCTGGGCGGGAGGCCGCACGGCGCGCACTCGTCCTTGGGGAGGAGCACATCGGGTCCCGAACAGTGCGGTAATGGAGACATGAACCGTAGTGTGGTTCATGTTGGAGTGCTGGAGCCCAGTCCGTCAGAAGGGGGCGCGCGAAGCCCATGAGCGGTGTCATGAAGCGTATGGGGATGATCTTCCGCGCGAAGGCAAACAAGGCCCTCGACCGGGCCGAGGATCCGCGCGAGACCCTCGATTACTCCTATCAGAAGCAGCTGGAGCTGCTGCAGAAGGTGCGCCGGGGTGTCGCCGACGTGGCGACGTCCCGTAAGCGCCTGGAGCTGCAGCTGAACCAGCTCCAGGGCCAGTCCGCCAAGCTGGAGGACCAGGGCCGCAAGGCGCTGGCGCTCGGCCGCGAGGACCTGGCCCGCGAGGCGCTGTCCCGCAGGTCCGCCCTGCAGCAGCAGGTCAGCGACCTGGAGGTGCAGCACCAGACCCTCCAGGGCGAGGAGGAGAAGCTGACGCTCGCGGCGCAGCGCCTCCAGGCCAAGGTCGACGCCTTCCGTACGAAGAAGGAGACGATCAAGGCCACGTACACGGCGGCCCAGGCGCAGACCCGGATCGCCGAGTCGTTCTCCGGCATCTCGGAGGAGATGAGCGATGTCGGCCTGGCGATCCAGCGGGCCGAGGACAAGACCGCGCAGCTCCAGGCGCGGGCCGGCGCGATCGACGAGCTGCTCGCCTCCGGCGCGCTCGACGACCAGTCGGGGCTCGCCAAGGACGACCTCCAGGCGGAGCTGGACCGGCTGTCCGGCGGCAACGACGTGGAGCTGGAGCTCCAGCGGATGAAGGCCGAGCTGGCCGGCGGTCCGTCGGCGCAGCAGCAGGCCATCGAAGGCGGTTCCGGCACCACCGGCCAGAACCAGCAGAACCCGTCGCAGAACCAGTCCCACCCGCGCTACGAGAAGTAGGACGTCGTCGTGATCGTACGGATCATGGGGGAGGGCCAGTGGAAGCTGGCCGACAGTCATTTCGCCGAGCTCAACGCGCTCGACGACGAGCTTCTGGCCGAGACCGAGGCAGGTGACGAGCCTGGCTTCCGCCGGACCCTCGGCGCCCTCCTCGACGCGGTCCGCAGGCTCGGCGAGCCGCTCCCGGACGATGCCCTGGAGCCCTCCGAGCTGATCCTGCCGTCACCGGACGCGAGCCTCGACGAGGTCCGCGCCATGCTCTCCGACGGCGGGCTCATCCCGGGCTGACCCCGGACCGTCCGCCCGGCCGCCCCGTCACCCGGGGCTCCGGCGGACGCCGCCCGTGCCCGTACGCGATCCCGCGCGCCCCACTCCACGCACGCGTGCCCCGCTCCGCCCCGGAGCCGGGGCACGCGTGCGTTCCGGGCCCGGTCCTCCCGGTCACGGCTCCGGCCCGCGATCCGACGGACGGTCCCGAGGCTCCCGCCGGAACCCGTACGGTGGCCGGATGAGCACCGACGGCGCCTTGTTCCCCCGGGTCCGGCAGCGGCTGCGGGCGCATCCGCTCGCCTTCGACACGGGGCTCGCCGTCCTCGTCTTCTGCTGCATGCTCGCCGCGTCCTTCACCGACCCGCACGGCGGCCCCGACGGCGGGGCCTCCTTCGGGGACCGGGTGCCCAGTACGTTCGGGATCGTGTTCATGCTGGCCGGGGCCGCCACCCTGGTGCTGCGGCGGAACCGGCCCATCGAGGTGCTGGGCGCCACGACCGCCGTCTCGCTGGTCGACCTGATCGGCGACACCCGCCCGGCGCCGGTCATCATGGGCGCCGTCATCGCGCTGTACACCGTCGCCTCCCGCACCGACCGGCCCACCACCTGGCGCCTCGGGCTCGTCACCATGACCGTGCTGACCGGCGGCGCGATGTTCTTCGGCCCCAACCCCTGGTACGCGCAGGAGAACCTCGGCATCTTCGCCTGGACCGGCATGGCCGCGGCGGCCGGCGACGCGGTCCGCAGCCGCCGGGCGTTCGTGGACGCCATCCGGGAGCGGGCCGAGCGCGCCGAGCGCACCCGCGAGGAGGAGGCCCGGCGCCGGGTCGCCGAGGAGCGGCTGCGCATCGCCCGCGATCTGCACGACGTGGTCGCCCACCACATCGCGCTGGTCAACGTGCAGGCCGGGGTCGCCGCGCACGTCATGGACAAGCGTCCCGACCAGGCCAAGGAGGCTCTCGCGCACGTCCGCGCCGCCTCCCGCTCGGCCCTCGACGAGCTGCGTGCCACGGTCGGGCTGCTGCGCCAGTCCGGCGACCCGGAGGCGCCGACCGAGCCGGTGTCCGGCCTCGCCGTCCTCGACGACCTGCTGGCCACCTTCCGCAACGCCGGCCTGCCGGTCGACGTCACCCGCACCGACGGCGGCGCCCCGCTGCCGTCGGCCGTCGACCTCGCCGCGTACCGGATCATCCAGGAGGCGCTGACCAACGTCCGCAAGCACGCCGGACAGGGCGCCCGCGCCGAGGTGAGCGTGCTCAGGGTCGGCCGTACGGTCGAGATCACCGTCCTCGACGACGGCACCGCCCCGCAGCCGGACCCGGCGAACCCGGTGAATCCGGCGGCCTCGGCGGCCCCGGTGGACCCCGTCGCGGACGGCGGCGGGCACGGTCTGGTCGGGATGCGGGAGCGGGTGACCGCCCTCGGCGGCGCGCTCACCGCCGCCCCCCGCTACGGGGGCGGCTTCCGGGTGCAGGCGATACTTCCCGTGTCCGGCGACCGCCGTACGGGGGAGGACGAACGCGCATGACCGAGACCCGGCACGAGATCCCGCCAGGAAGCGAGACGGACACGGAACCGGAGGCCGCGCGTCCCATCCGGGTGCTGCTCGCCGACGACCAGGCCCTGCTGCGCAGCGCCTTCCGCGTCCTGGTCGACTCCGAGCCCGACATGGAGGTCGTCGCCGAGGCCGCCGACGGGGCCGAGGCCGTGGCACGGGCCCGCGCCATCCGCCCCGACGTCGTGCTGATGGACATCCGGATGCCGGGTACGGACGGTCTCACCGCCACCCGTCTGATCACCGACGACCCCGAGCTGTGTGCCGTACGGATCGTCATGCTGACCACCTTCGAGGTCGACGAGTACGTGGTGCGCTCGCTGCGCGCCGGCGCCTCGGGCTTCCTCGGCAAGGGCGCCGAACCGGAGGAGCTGCTCGACGCCATCCGGATCGCGCACGCCGGCGAGGCGCTCCTCTCCCCGGCCGCCACCAAGGGCCTGATCACCCGTTTCCTCGCCCAGGGCGGCGGCGCCGACCCGGCGGACGGCGAGCGCCCCGGCTACGCCGAACGCCTCGGGGCGCTGACCGCGCGCGAGCGGGAGGTGCTGGTCCTGGTGGCGGGCGGCCGCTCCAACGACGAGATCGCCGGGCTGCTCGACGTCAGCCCGCTCACCGTGAAGACGCACGTGAACCGGACCATGGGCAAACTGGGCGCCCGCGACCGGGCGCAACTGGTCGTCACCGCGTACGAGTCGGGCCTCGTCCGCCCGAGGAGGGAGTAGGGCGCGGACCGGGCGTACTCCAGACGCGGTACACGCGGCGGGCGAATCCGGGACCGGGGGCCGAGGAAACCACCGGTATGAAGGGCTGATGGTATAGATGCGCACTCGTCGGCCCGCCGCGGCCCGGACGGGTGATCCGCACGCCGAGTACGCCACCAGAAGAGAGTCCCCATGTCCTGGCTGTCCAGATTCAGCCTCGCGCAACGGGCCCTGATAGGGCTGATGTCCCTGATCGCCTTGCTCTTCGGAGCGATCGCGATCCCGCAGCTGAAGCAACAGCTGCTCCCGTCCATCGAGCTTCCGATGGTCTCGATCATCGCCCCCTACCAGGGCGCGTCGCCGGACGTGGTCGAGAAGCAGGTCGTCGAGCCGCTGGAGAACAGCCTCAAGGCCGTCGAGGGCATTTCCAGCGTCACCTCCACCGCCTCCGAGGGCAGCGCCGTCATCATGGCGGGCTTCGACTACGGGAACGTGGGGACCCAGCAGCTCGTCGCCGATGTCCAGCAGGCCGTCAACCGGGCCCGGAACACGCTGCCGGACACGGTCGACCCGCAGGTGATCGCCGGTTCCACCGACGACATCCCGACGGTCGTGCTCGCGGTCACCTCCGACAAGGACCAGCAGGCGCTGGCCGACCAGCTGGAGAAGACCGTCGTCCCCGCCCTGGAGGACATCGACGGCGTCGCCCAGGTCAGCGTCGACGGCGTCCAGGACCTCCAGGTCTCCGTCACGCCCGACGACCGCAAGCTCGCGGGCGCCGGCCTGACGCCGGTGAAGCTCGCCGAGGCGCTGCGCAACGGCGGCGGCACCATGCCCGCCGGCGCCTTCGCCGAGGACGGCAAGAGCCGGACCGTCCAGGTCGGCGGCGGCTACACCTCGCTGCGGCAGATCGAGGACCTGCGGATCAAGCCCGAGAAGGGCAAGGCGGTCCGCCTCGGCGACGTCGCCACCGTGAAGCAGGAGGAGTCGAGCCGGGTCTCCCTGACCCGTACCAACGGCCGGCCCAGCCTCGCCGTCATGGCCACCATGGACAAGGACGGCAGCGCCGTCGCCATCTCCGACGCCGTCCAGGACAAGCTCCCCGACCTGCGCCGCGACCTCGGCAAGGGCACCGAGCTGACGGTCGTCTCCGACCAGGGCCCGGCCGTCGCCAAGTCGATCTCCGGCCTCACCACCGAGGGCGCGCTCGGCCTGGTCATGGCCGTCCTCGTCATCCTGGTCTTCCTCGCCTCGCTGCGCTCCACCCTGGTCACCGCGGTCTCCATCCCGCTGTCGGTCGTCCTCGCCCTGATCGTGCTGTGGACCCGTGACCTGTCGCTCAACATGCTCACGCTGGGCGCCCTGACCATCGCCATCGGCCGCGTCGTCGACGACTCGATCGTGGTCCTGGAGAACATCAAGCGGCACCTCGGCTACGGCGAGGAGCGGCAGACCGCGATCATCACCGCGGTCAAGGAGGTCGCCGGCGCGGTCACCTCCTCGACCCTCACCACCGTCGCCGTCTTCCTGCCGATCGGCCTGGTCGGCGGCATGATCGGCGAGCTGTTCGGCTCGTTCAGCCTCACCGTCACCGTCGCGCTGCTCGCCTCGCTGCTGGTGTCGCTGACGGTCGTGCCGGTCCTCTCGTTCTGGTTCCTGCGCGCCCCCAAGGGCACCTCGGACGACCCGGAGCGGGCCCGCCGCGAGGCCGAGGAGAAGGAGGCCAAGAGCCGTCTGCAGCGCGCGTACGTGCGGGTGCTGGGCTTCGCCACCCGGCGCCGGCTCACCAGCCTCGGCATCGCCCTGGTGGTCCTCGTCGTCACCTTCGGCATGGGCGGTCTGCTGAAGACCAACTTCTTCGACCAGGGCGAGCAGGACGTCCTGTCCATCAAGCAGAAGCTCGCGCCGGGCACCAGCCTCGCCGCCTCCGACGAGGCCGCGAAGAAGGTCGAGAAGGTCCTCGCCGGCGCCAAGGGCGTCAAGGACTACCAGGTCACCGTCGGTTCCTCCGGCTTCATGGCGGCCTTCGGCGGCGGCACCGGCTCCAACCAGGCGTCGTACCAGCTGACCCTGGAGGACTCCGCCTCGTCCGAGAAGATCGCCGACGACCTGCACAAGGAGCTCGCCACGCTCGACGGCATCGGCGAGACCACCGTCTCCGCGGGCGGCGGCTTCGGCAGCCAGGACCTGAGCGTCGTCGTCAAGGCCTCCGACCCGGCGCTGCTCAAGAAGGCGTCCGAGCAGGTCAAGGAGGCGGTCGGGACCCTGAAGAACGTCACCGACGTACGCAGCGACCTGTCCACCTCGGTGCCGCGGGTCTCGGTGAAGGCCACCGCCAAGGCCGCCGACGCCGGCTTCGACAACACCAGCCTCGGCATGATCGTCGCCCAGGCGGTGCACGGCACCCCGGCCGCCAAGGCCGTTCTCGACGACACCGAGCGGGACGTCCTGATCACCTCGGCGCACCCGGCCACCACCCTGGCCGAGCTGAAGGCGCTGCCGCTCGGCCCGGTGAAGCTGGGCGACATCGCGGACGTGAAGCTGGTGCCCGGCCCGGTCTCGCTGGCCCGGATCGACGGCGCCCGCACCGCGACCGTGACCGCCAAGCCGACCACGGACGACACCGGCGCGATCAGCCTCGACCTGCAGAAGAAGCTCGACGCGCTGGACCTGCCCGAGGGCGCCACCGTCTCCATCGGCGGTGTCTCCGAGGACCAGTCCGACGCGATGGTCAAGATGCTCCTCGCGATGCTCGCGGCCGTGGCGATCGTCTTCATGCTGCTCGTCGCGACGTTCCGGTCGCTGATCCAGCCGCTGATCCTGCTGGTCTCCATCCCGTTCGCGGCGACCGGCGCGATCGGCCTCCTGGTGATCACCGGCACCGCGATGGGCGTCCCGGCGATGATCGGCATGCTGATGCTGATCGGCATCGTGGTCACCAACGCGATCGTCCTGATCGACCTGATCAACCAGTACCGGGCCCAGGGCATGGGCGTCATCGAGGCCGTGATCGAGGGTGGCCGGCACCGGCTGCGCCCGATCCTCATGACGGCCCTCGCGACGATCTTCGCGCTGATCCCGATGGCGCTCGGCATCACCGGCGAGGGCGGCTTCATCGCCCAGCCGCTGGCCGTGGTCGTGATCGGCGGTCTGGTGACGTCGACGCTGCTCACGCTGCTGCTCGTGCCGACGCTCTACGCGATGGTGGAGCTCCGCAAGGAGCGCCGCGCGAAGAAGAAGGCCGACAAGCGGGCGAAGAAGGCGGGCGGCGACGGCGGTGACGGCACTCCGGTGCCGCCGCAGGCCAAGGAGCCGGCCGCGGTCTGATCCGCGGGCCCGTAGCCCTGTACGGATCCGCCCGTACGCGAACGAAGGAGCGCCCCGCGATCACGCGGGGCGCTCCTGGCGTATCCGGGTGGGACCGGATCGGGCGAACCGTTACGGCAGCGCCAGCATCCGCTCCAGGGCGAGCTTGGCGAAGTGCTCGGTCTCCTGGTCGACCTGGATCCGGTTGACCAGGTTGCCCTCGGCCAGCGACTCCAGCGTCCACACCAGGTGGGGCAGGTCGATGCGGTTCATGGTCGAGCAGAAGCAGACCGTCTTGTCGAGGAAGACGATCTCCTTGCCCTCGGGGGCGAATCGATTCGCCAGGCGCCGGACCAGGTTCAGCTCGGTGCCGATGGCCCACTTCGAGCCGGCCGGGGCCGCCTCCAGGGCCTTGATGATGTACTCCGTCGAGCCCACGTAGTCGGCCGCGGCGACGACCTCGTGCTTGCACTCGGGGTGCACCAGCACGTTGACGCCCGGTATCCGCTCGCGGACGTCGTTCACCGAGTCCAGGCTGAAGCGGCCGTGCACCGAGCAGTGGCCGCGCCACAGGATCATCTTCGCGGCGCGCAGCTCCTCGGCGGTCAGCCCGCCGTTCGGCTTGTGCGGGTTGTAGACCACGCAGTCGTCCAGGGACATGCCCAGGTCGCGCACGGCGGTGTTGCGGCCCAGGTGCTGGTCCGGCAGGAACAGCACCTTCTCGCCCTGCTCGAAGGCCCAGTCCAGGGCCTTCTTCGCGTTCGACGAGGTACAGATGGTGCCGCCGTGCCGGCCGGTGAAGGCCTTGATGTCGGCGGAGGAGTTCATGTACGAGACGGGCACGACCGTGTCGGCGACACCCGCCTCGGTCAGCACGTCCCAGCACTCGGCGACCTGCTCGGCGGTGGCCATGTCGGCCATCGAGCAGCCGGCCGCCAGGTCCGGCAGCACGACCTTCTGGTCGTCGCCGGTCAGGATGTCCGCCGACTCGGCCATGAAGTGCACACCGCAGAAGACGATGTACTCGGCCTCCGGGCGGGCCGCGGCGTCCCGCGCGAGCTTGAAGGAGTCGCCGGTGACATCGGCGAACTGGATGACCTCGTCGCGCTGGTAGTGGTGGCCGAGAACGAAGACCTTGTCTCCGAGCTTCTCCTTGGCCGCGCGGGCGCGCTCCACCAGATCCGGATCGGAGGGCGCGGGCAGGTCGCCGGGACACTCCACGCCGCGCTCGCTCTTCGGATCGGCCTCACGACCGAGCAGGAGCAGGGCGAGCGGCGTCGGCTGGACGTCCAGGGGCTGGGCGGTGGTCACGTCACGCACCCTTTCTACAGGTTGCCTGTCACACTTTTCGTCTAAATGACGCTATCTATCATATCCGGTTCGCGTCACTTTGACGATGGCCATCGTGTCGATGTGACGTATTCGCCCCTCGGTCCGGCGGTCCTCGTGCGCGCGGTCGCGCACGCCGTTCGTCCTCCGCTCCGTCCTCCGCTCCGCCGTCCGTGTAAGCCCGGACCGCCTCCGGGCGCGGTGTGCGAGCATGAAAGGGAAAGACACGCCTCGGCCCGGAATGAATCCGCGGCCCCGTCGGTTGCACCGTCGGCAAGCAGTCTCCGTACCAACCCGGGAGCTAAGCAGATGTCCGTATCGGACGAGAAGACCACGGTCAGCGACGGCATCCTCCTGTCCGACGCCGCCGCGGCCAAGGTCAAGGCCCTCCTCGACCAGGAAGGCCGTGACGACCTGGCCCTGCGCGTCGCCGTTCAGCCCGGTGGCTGCTCCGGCCTGCGCTACCAGCTGTTCTTCGACGAGCGTTCGCTCGACGGCGACGTCGTCAAGGACTTCGACGGCGTCAAGGTCGTCACCGACCGCATGAGCGCCCCGTACCTGGGCGGCGCCTCGATCGACTTCGTCGACACCATCGAGAAGCAGGGCTTCACGATCGACAACCCGAACGCCACGGGTTCCTGCGCCTGCGGCGACAGCTTCAGCTAAGCCGTAGCGGCGTAGCGCACAGCGCGTACGAGAAGGGCGGCACTCCGGTTCTCCGGGGTGCCGCCCTTTCGTGTACGCGCGGGTGGCCGAGGGTCAGCCGCGCGGCACCGTCTCGCCGCTCGCCCCGTCCACCACCGTCCGGTCGCCCAGCGGCTGGTGCAGGGTGACCGTCCTCGTGGTCTCCACCGCCGACAACACGCACACCCGGCCGGGCTCCTGTGCCTGCTCCGTGAGTGTCACGGTCACCCGCCCGGGCGTCTCCTCGTCCGCCGAGGCCGTGTACGTACCGCACACCCCGCCCCAGAAGGTCACCGAGAGCCGCCGGCCCGTCGAGTCGGTCCGGTACGCGGAGAACTGCCGGCCGGGCGTGGCGTCCGCCGCGGGAGAGGCGGGAGAGGCCGGAGGCGCCGACGACGCGGCCGACGCGGGCGGTACGGAACCGGCCGCCGTGCGCCGGTCGTCCACCGCCGGACGCACCAGCGTGTGCGGGGTCGCCCCGGGGGTGTCCCGCACCTCGAACAGCCAGGCCGGGGACAAGGTCTCCGCGCCGCCGTCGTCACGCGGCGCCAGCCCGAGGATCGCGCCCGTCACCCGGGCCACCCGGGGAGAGGGGGCCGCGGGCGTGGCGGCGAGCCCGCCCGTACCGGAACCCGAGGTGCCCCGGGTGATCCCGTTCAGCTCGTCCAGCGCCCCCTGCGCGCTCAGCACCGGCAGGCTCTCGGCCTTCGCCGGCTCCTTCAGCCGCCCGCTGCCGTTCAGCAGGGTGCCGTCCGGGCCCACCTGGAGCGTGGTCGACCAGCCGTACGTCGGCAGCCCGCCCACCACCGGATCGACCGTGACGGTCCGCACCGGGCCGTTCGCGGTCTGCCGCTCGGCCGGCTTCGGGGCGTCCTGGCCGGCCGCCTTCAGTACCGGTGCCACGGCCGCCCGGGCCGCCGCCTCGCCCACCGCGGCGCCGCCCGCCGGAGGCAGCGCGTCGCCGGCCGGCGGACACGCCTTGCCCTTCAGGCAGTTGTCGCCGCCCGCCACCCCCTCGTACCGGTGGAAGGTCCAGCTGCCCGGCGCCTTCTCCGCGACGCTGAGCCGCGGCCCCGAGCCGTCCCTGTCCGGGCCGACCAGCCACACCCCGCTCGCCAGCCGGGGCGTGCCGTCGAGGCCCAGGGCCCGGGCGAGCCGGGTCGCCTCCGCCGAGGAGACCCGGCCCTCCGGCCGGTGGACGGCGGCCGTCGAAGGCCCCTGGGGGAGGGAGCCCTCGGCCCGGTAGACGGTGCCGCCGGCACCGCCCGGGGCGGGTTCGCCCGGGGCGATACCGGGACCGCCGCTCTCCTGCGGCGCCCCCGGCGCCGCCTTACCGCTGCTGCTCGTATCGCTCGCACCGCTGCTGCCGCCGCCGTCGCCGGAGGCCGTGGCGGCGTAGTACACGCCCCCGCCGCCCACGAGGAGCACCCCCGCCGCCACCGAGGCGACGAGCAGCGCACCGCGCCTGTTCGGCCGCATTTCCGTCCTGCTCACCACGACTCTCCCTTCCCGAGGACGTCCCTGGGACGGACGGGGCGGGCGAACGGTTCCGCTCGCGGCGGCCGGGTCAGACGCCGTACTCCCGCGTGGCCGCGATCAGCCGGGCCGACGCGGCCGGCACCGTCACGCCGTGGATCAGCGCGGGGGAGACCGGGGCGGTCGCGGGCGCCGAGGCGGGCGCCCAGTGCGGGGCCATCCGCGCGCCGTCGCCGCGCAGCTCGGCGAGGCTGAAGTCGGACTCACGGGGCTCGCGGGGCTCACGAGGAGCGGGGTACTGGGTCATGGCCGCACCGTACGCACGTCCACGTGCCGGGGAAAAGACCTACTCTGGGGTAGTTTCCACTGTTCGGCAACGCCCTCCACAGCCGGTAGCGTGAAGTGTCATCACCGTCGTCCCCCACTGGAGCGCCCAGCCGTGCGTATCGCAGTCACCGGCTCCATCGCCACCGACCACCTCATGACCTTCCCGGGCCGGTTCGCCGACCAGCTCGTGGCGGACCAGCTTCACACGGTCTCGCTCTCGTTCCTGGTCGACAACCTCGACGTCCGGCGGGGCGGTGTCGCCGCGAACATCTGCTTCGGCATGGGGCAGCTCGGCGGC
The DNA here is from genome assembly GCF_040635425.1 of Streptomyces laurentii. Taxonomy (NCBI): domain Bacteria; kingdom Bacillati; phylum Actinomycetota; class Actinomycetes; order Kitasatosporales; family Streptomycetaceae; genus Streptomyces; species Streptomyces laurentii. The sequence goes on from NZ_JBEYHT010000010.1 coordinate 68,644, forward strand.
GGCCCGGTCCTCGTGGGAGCGGCCGGCTTCGACTTCGACGAGTACCGCGCCTGGCTCGACCGGCACGGCGTGGACACCGGCTCCGTCCGCATCTCCGAGGTCCTGCACACCGCCCGCTTCGTGTGCACCACCGACCAGGACCACAACCAGATCGGCTCCTTCTACACCGGCGCCATGAGCGAGGCCCGGCTGATCGAGCTCAAGGCCGTCGCCGACCGCGTGGGCGGCCTCGACCTGGTCCTCATCGGCGCCGACGACCCCGAGGCGATGCTGCGCCACACGGAGGAGTGCCGGACCCGCGGCATCCCGTTCGCCGCCGACTTCTCGCAGCAGATCGCGCGCATGGACGGCACCGAGATCCGCACCCTGATGGACGGTGCCGCCTACCTCTTCTCCAACGAGTACGAGAAGGGCCTCATCGAGTCGAAGACCGGCTGGAGCGAGCAGGAGATCCTGGAGCGGGTCGGCCGGCGCGTCACCACCCTCGGCTCGCGCGGCGTGCGCATCGACCGGGTCGGCGAGGAGCCGATCGAGGTCGGCTGCCCGCAGGAGGAGGCCAAGGTCGACCCGACCGGCGTCGGCGACGCCTTCCGGGCCGGCTTCCTCACCGGTCTGTCCTGGGGCGTCAGCGAGGAGCGCGCCGCGCAGGTCGGCTGCATGCTCGCCACGCTGGTGATCGAGACCCTGGGCACTCAGGAGTACACCCTGCGCCGCGCCAACTTCATGGAGCGCTTCACCAAGGCGTACGGCGACGAGGCCGCCGCCGAGGTCCAGGCCCACCTCGTCTGAGCCGGGCCCGCTCGCCCTTCCGTACGAACGAGCCCCTCACCCGGATCCGGGTGAGGGGCTCGTTCGTCCGTGTGTCCGGTCTCACGCCACCCGGCGCACCACGTAGGCCGTGCCGCCCTTCGGGGACGGCTCCTCGCCCACGTACTCCTGCCCCCGCATCTCGCACCACGCGGGGATGTCGAGGCGTGCCGCCCCGTCGTCCGACAGCACCGTGACCGTGTCGCCCACCGGCACGTCGCCGATCACCCGGGCCAGCTCGATCACCGGGATCGGGCAGCGCCGTCCCAGCGCGTCGACCACCAGCGACCGGGCGGGCTCCGCCGCCGCGGCCGCCGCCGGGGCGGGCGCGCCCAGCCGGTCGCGTACGGACGCCACGACCCCCGGCAGCACCGCCAGGAAGCGGTCCACGTCCTCCTCCGCAGTGCCGGCCGGCAGCGACACCCGGACGTTGCCCTCGCTCAGCACCCCCATCGCGCGCAGCACATGGCTGGGCGTCAGCGTGGCGCTCGTACAGGACGAACCCGACGAAACGGAGAAACCCTCCCGGTCCAGCTCGGCGAGCAGCGTCTCCCCGTCGACGTACAGACACGAGAACGTGACCAGATGCGGCAGCCGCCGCACCGGATCGCCCACCACCTCCACGTCCGGCACCAGCTCCGGCACCCGCGCCCGGATCCGGTCCACGAGCGCCCGCAGCCGCGCCCCCTCGGCCGCCGCCTCCGCCCGCACCGCGCGCAGCGAGGCCGCCGCCGCCACGATCGCCGGCAGGTTCTCGAACCCGGGTGCCCGGCCCGACTCCCGTTCGTCCGACGGGCCTTGCGGGGCGAACCGGACCCCCTTGCGCACCGCGAGCAGCCCGACCCCCGCCGGACCGCCCCACTTGTGCGCGCTCGCCGCGAGCAGCGACCAGCCCTCCGGCACCGGCCCCCAGCCCAGCGACTGCGCCGCGTCCACGAACAGCGGCACCCCCGCCGCCCGGCAGGCCGCCGCCACCTCGGCCACCGGCTGCTCGGTGCCCACCTCGTGGTTGGCGGACTGCAGGCAGGCCAGCGCGGTACGGGAGTCGAGCGCCGCCCCGAACGCCTCCGGGTCCACCGCGCCGGAGCGCCCCACCGGCACCTCCGTCACCGTCCCGCCCGCGGCCGCGTGTGCCTCTCCCGCGTACAGCACGGAGGAGTGCTCGACCGCCGACACCATGAGCCGGTCCCCGGCCCGCCTGCGGCCCGCCAGCGCCCCCGCGACACCCGTGTGGACGGCGCGTGTCCCCGAAGGAGTGAAAACGAGCTCGTCCGGGCGACAGCCGACCGCCTCCGCGGCGGCCTCGCGCGCGGCGTCGAGCAGCAGCCGGGCCCGCCGCCCCTCGCGGTACAGCCGGGCCGGGTCGGCCCAGCCCTCGTCCAGGGAGGCCAGCAGCGCCTGGCGGGCGACGGGGTGCAGCGGAGCCGCCGATGCGGCGTCGAAGTACGGCATCCGCCCACGCTAACCCCGGTCCCGGCCGGTTCGTCCGGCTGCCCGGACGCGGGTCGTGGACGGGTGCGCGCGCCCTGCCGGACACCGGTCGGGCACCCCGCCGGAACCGATCCCTCCACATCCCCGCCCCGACCGGGCGACACCGTGTCAAAAGCCGCCCCCGATCCGCCGGTAGGGGGCCGTCCGGCCCAGGCCGAACGGGCCGCGACACGCCCGGGGCCACCCCTTCGGGGGCTCGGGCGGCGCGTTGGGCACCCTCCCCGCGCGACCCCAAATAGCGTCCAGTAGGGTTTGGTCCGCATAAACATCCAAACCCCTGCCCGCGGCCGGGGCGGCGACCGACCAGCGAGACGGGCGGCCGTAGCCGACCAGCGCGGGCCGAGACTCTCGGGAAGGCGCTACGTGAGTCCCAACGGCTCCGACCGCTCGTCGCGGCGCCCGATGCGGCGGAAGCTGCCGCAGGTGCTGACTGCGGGCCTGGTCCTGGCGACAGCCACTGGCTGCTCGTACAACTGGGAAGACTTCCCCCGACTTGGTATGCCCACCCCGGTGACCGAAGAGGCCCCCCGGATCCTGTCGCTCTGGCAGGGTTCCTGGGCCGCCGCTCTCGTCGTCGGTGTGCTGGTGTGGGGCCTGATCATCTGGGCCATCATCTTCCACCGGCGCAGCCGCACCAAGGTCGAGGTTCCTCCGCAGACCCGTTACAACATGCCCATCGAGGCGCTGTACACGATCACTCCGCTGATCATCGTGTCGGTGCTCTTCTACTTCACCGCGCGTGACCAGTCGAAGCTTCTCGAGCTCTCTGACAAGCCCGCCCACACGGTCAACGTGGTCGGCTATCAGTGGAGCTGGGGCTTCAACTACGTCGAGAACGTGCCCGGTGTGACCGGCGACGCCAAGAAGGACGCGAACCTCGCGGCGATCCCGGACAAGCTCAAGAACCAGTTCCCGGCGAACGCGGGCGGCGTCTACGACGCCGGTATCCCCGGCACGCGGAACCCGCAGACCGGCAACCCGGGTCCGACCCTGTGGCTGCCCAAGGGCGAGAAGGTCCGCTTCGTCCTGACTTCGCGTGACGTCATCCACTCCTTCTGGACGGTTCCGTTCCTGATGAAGATGGACGTCATCCCGGGTCACACCAACGCCTTCGAGGTCACCCCGAACAAGGAAGGCACCTACCTCGGCAAGTGCGCCGAGCTGTGCGGTGTCGACCACTCCCGGATGCTCTTCAACGTCAAGGTGGTCTCCCCGGAGCGCTACCAGGCGCACCTGAAGGAGCTTGCGGAGAAGGGGCAGACCGGCTACATCCCGTCTGGCATTGAGCAGACGGACCCGGCCAGGAATGCGGAGAAGAACGTACTGTGAGCATCCTCAACGAACCCCAGGGTGCGGCCGCGGCTGAGGACTCGTACGAGAACGAGATCCCGGTTCGCCGCAAGCAGCCCGGCAACATCGTGGTGAAGTGGCTGACCACCACCGACCACAAGACGATCGGGTCGATGTACCTGATCACGTCGTTCGTCTTCTTCTGTATCGGCGGAGTCATGGCGCTCTTCATGCGCGCCGAGCTGGCCCGTCCGGGTACGCAGATCATGTCGAACGAGCAGTTCAACCAGGCGTTCACGATGCACGGCACGATCATGCTGCTGATGTTCGCGACGCCGCTGTTCGCCGGTTTCGCGAACTGGATCATGCCGCTGCAGATCGGCGCGCCCGACGTGGCGTTCCCGCGGCTGAACATGTTCGCCTACTGGCTCTACCTGTTCGGCTCGATCATCGCCGTGGCCGGCTTCCTCACCCCGCAGGGTGCCGCCGACTTCGGCTGGTTCGCCTACTCCCCGCTGTCGGACGCCGTCCGCTCGCCGGGTATCGGTGCCGACATGTGGATCATGGGTCTGACGATGTCGGGCTTCGGTACCATCCTCGGTGCCGTCAACTTCATCACCACGATCATCTGCATGCGCGCTCCGGGCATGACGATGTTCCGTATGCCGATCTTCACCTGGAACGTGCTGCTGACCGGTGTTCTGGTCCTGCTCGCCTTCCCGGTCCTGGCGGCTGCGCTCTTCGCCCTCGAGGCGGACCGCAAGTTCGGTGCCCACGTCTTCGACGCGGCCAACGGCGGAGCGTTGCTCTGGCAGCACCTCTTCTGGTTCTTCGGACACCCAGAGGTGTACATCATCGCCCTGCCGTTCTTCGGCATCGTCTCCGAGATCATCCCGGTCTTCAGCCGTAAGCCGATGTTCGGTTACATCGGTCTGGTCGCCGCGACGATCGCCATCGCCGGTCTCTCCGTGACCGTGTGGGCCCACCACATGTACGCGACCGGTGGCGTGCTCCTGCCGTTCTTCTCCTTCATGACGTTCCTCATCGCGGTTCCGACCGGTGTGAAGTTCTTCAACTGGATCGGCACGATGTGGAAGGGCTCGCTGTCCTTCGAGACTCCGATGCTCTGGGTCATCGGCTTCCTGGTCACCTTCACCTTCGGTGGTCTGACCGGTGTCATCCTGGCGGCCCCGCCGCTGGACTTCCACGTCACCGACTCGTACTTCGTGGTCGCGCACTTCCACTACGTGATCTTCGGTACGGTCGTCTTCGCGATGTTCGCCGGCTTCCACTTCTGGTGGCCGAAGTTCACCGGCAAGATGCTGGACGAGCGCCTGGGCAAGATCACCTTCTGGACGCTGTTCATCGGCTTCCACGGCACGTTCCTGGTGCAGCACTGGCTGGGTGCCGAGGGCATGCCGCGTCGTTACGCGGACTACCTCGACGCCGACGGCTTCACCGCGCTGAACACGGTCTCGACCATCGCGTCGTTCCTGCTCGGTCTGTCGGTACTGCCGTTCTTCTACAACGTGTGGAAGACCGCCAAGTACGGCAAGAAGATCGAGGTCGACGACCCGTGGGGTTACGGCCGCTCCCTCGAGTGGGCGACCTCCTGCCCGCCGCCGCGGCACAACTTCCTCACCCTGCCCCGTATCCGCTCCGAATCCCCGGCGTTCGACCTGCACCACCCGGAGATCGCGGCTGTCGACCAGCTCGAGAACCATCTCGAGGTGGCGGCCCTCACCGGTGGCAAGGAGGCCGGCAAGTGAAGATCCAGGGCAAGATGTTCATCTGGCTGAGCGTCTTCATCCTCGCCGTGGGCATCGTCTACGGTGTCTGGGCGAAGGAAGCGGTCGGCACCACGACGCTCTTCCTGGCGTTCGGCCTGTGCATCATGGTCGGCTACTACCTGGCCTTCACGGCCCGGCGGGTCGACGACCTGGCGCAGGACGACAAGGAGGCCGACGTCGCGGACGAGGCCGGCGAGCTGGGCTTCTTCGCCCCGCACAGCTGGCAGCCGCTCTCGCTGGCGCTCGGTGGCGCCCTCGCCTTCCTGGCGATCGCCATCGGCTGGTGGCTGATGTACTTCTCGGCGCCGTTCATCCTCGTCGGCATCTTCGGCTGGGTCTTCGAGTTCTACCGCGGTGAGAACCAGAACCAGTAGCGGATTCCCGCAGCAGTACCCGTGACACCCGAGGGGCCCCCTCGCTTCGTACGACGAAGTGAGGGGGCCCCTCGTTTGCTTCACCCGGCGCGCCCCGGGCGGGGATTGTTCTTACCGTGGGCACATGAACGACACGCCGCGCACCCGGACTGCCCGGAGCTGCACCCTGCTGGTCATCGCCGTCACCGTGGCCGCCACCGCGTGTGCGGGTCCCGCGGAACGCCCGCTGCGGGCGAGGCCCTACGACGCGGCCGCCCAGATCGCGTTCAACGCGCCCGCCGCCGGGAAGAAGGCCGACCCGGACAAGCCACTGGAGGTCAGCGCCAAGGGCGACGAGGGGCGGATCACCGACGTCAGCGCCATCGACGAGACCGGGCACCACCTGGCCGGCGATCTCACCGCGGACGGCCGCAAGTGGCGTTCCACGGGCTCCCTGTCGGCCGGCGCCCGGTACACCGTCAAGGTGTCCACCGAGGACGAGGAAGGCGCCCCAGGCGCCCGTACGCTCACGTACGAGACGGCGACGGCCAAACGGGCCCTCACCGCCACGTTCGGGCCGGAGGAGGGCAAGTACGGCGTCGGCCAGCCGATCATCGCCGAGCTGAGCCTCCCGGTGAAGGACAAGGCGGCCCGCTCGATCGTCGAACGGGCCCTCAAGGTCCGCTCCGTACCGGCCGCCGACGGCGGTTCCTGGTACTGGGTCGACGACCAGCAGCTGCACTACCGCCCCAAGGAGTACTGGCCGAACGACGCGACCATCACCGTCACCGGCAACCTCGACGGCGTGAAGATCGGCGACAAGCTGTACGGCGGCGCCTCGCAGCCGCTGAAGATCACCACCGGCGACCGGGTCGAGGCGATCACCGACGCGAGCGACCACACCATGACGGTGAAGCGCAACGGGGAAGTGATCAACACCATTCCGGTGACCACCGGGAAACCGGGCTACTCCACCCGAAACGGGATCAAAGTGGTCCTCGGCAAGGAGTACTTCGTCCGGATGCGCGGCACCAGCATCGGCATCTCCGAGGGCACCTCCGACTCGTACGACCTGCCGGTCTACTACGCCACCCGGGTGACCTGGAGCGGCGAGTACGTCCACGCGGCCCCCTGGTCCGTCGGCTCCCAGGGCGCGGCGAACGTCAGCCACGGCTGTGTGGGCATGTCCACGGGCAACGCGGCCTGGTTCTACGAGAACATCACGGAGGGCGACCTCGTCACCGTCATCAACAGCTACGGCGACACCATGGACGCCTTCGGCAACGGCTACGGGGACTGGAACATGGAGTGGGACGAGTGGCGCAAGGGCAGCGCCCTCGTGAAGGACGGCACGGACCCGAACGCGACGATCGACGCGAAGGCCCGCCTGCGTCCTTCTCTGTGATTTTTCGCGACCCGGATTGCCCCTTGCACCACGCCGGAAGGTGTGATGCGAGGGGCAATCCACACGTACGGGTGCCCCAGGGGTTACGCGTTGACGGGCAGGCGCTTGCGCAGCAGGGCCGCCAGGGACTCCGCGAACTCCACCGGCTCCACCGGGTGGGTGACCGCGGCGTCCGCGCGGCTCCAGGTGGCCAGCCAGGCGTCCTGCGGCCGGCCGATCAGGAGCAGCACCGGCGGGCACCGGAAGACCTCGTCCTTGATCTGCCGGCAGACCCCCATGCCGCCCGCGGGCACCGCCTCGCCGTCCAGGACGCACACGTCGATGCCGCCCGCGTCCAGGGCCGCCAGGACGGCGGGCAGCGTCGCGCACTCGACGAACTCGACCGGGGGAACATCGGCGGCGGGCCTGCGCCCGGCCGCGAGGCGCACCCGGGCGCGGGTGTTCGCGTCGTCGCTGTAGACCAGAACCGTGGCGCTCGACTGCATCGTTCCTCCGTGAAGGTGGTCGGTCGTTGCGCGGGATGCTACTCCGGACCACACCGCGTCAACACCCGTTCAACACCCGTTCGAAGGGTGCCGGGAGGCGGCTCCGATGGGCCGTTCGGGCTGGACACACGCCCCGGACACTCCGAACGGCACCCCCCGGAGTGAGGGCGGGATAAGGGACCGACATAATGTCGGTCGTGGCGACAGTAACGACAGTAGAAACCGGGCACGCGCACCCGTCGGTCAATCGACCGAACCTCACCAGCGTCGGAACCATCATCTGGTTGAGTTCCGAGCTGATGTTCTTCGCGGCCCTCTTCGCGATGTACTTCACCCTGCGATCCGTGATGGGTCCCGACTTCTGGGCGGAAAAGGCCGATGCGCTGAACCTCCCGTTCTCCGGGACGAACACCGCGATCCTGGTGCTCTCCTCTCTCACCTGTCAGCTCGGCGTCTTCGCCGCCGAGCGCGGTGACGTGAAGAAGCTCCGGGCGTGGTTCACTCTTACGTTCGTGATGGGCGCGATCTTCATTGGCGGTCAGGTCTTCGAGTACACCGAGCTGGTGAAGGAGGAAGGGCTCTCGCTCTCCTCCGACCCGTACGGCACGGTGTTCTACCTGACCACCGGCTTCCACGGCCTGCACGTGACGGGCGGTCTCATCGCCTTCCTGCTGGTCCTCGGCCGGACGTACGCCGCCAAGAGGTTCACTCACGAGCAGGCAACCGCCGCCATCGTCGTGTCCTACTACTGGCACTTCGTCGATGTCGTCTGGATCGGCCTCTTCGCCACGATCTACTTGATCAAGTAATCGGGGTCCGCCTCCGGGCGGACCGAACACATCCAGCAAGATCGACGCAGAAGATCCTGACACCGGGGTAATCCGTGAAAAAGCTCTCCGCACGACGACGCCATCCGCTGGCGGCGGTCGTCGTCCTACTTCTCGCGCTGGCGGCAACTGGGGGGCTGTACGCCGCGTTCGCGCCCGCGGGCACGGCGAAGGCCGATGAAACCGCCCAGTCCCTCGCCATCGAGGAGGGCAAGAAGCTCTACGCCGTCGGCTGTGCAAGCTGCCACGGAACCGGCGGTCAGGGCACCAGTGACGGTCCGCAGCTCGTCGGCGTGGGCTCGGCGGCGGTGGACTTCCAGGTCGGCACCGGCCGTATGCCCGCGCAGCAGCCGGGCGCCCAGGTTCCGAGGAAGAAGGTCATCTACTCGCAGGCTGAGATCGATCAGCTCGCGGCGTACGTGGCGTCCCTCGGTGCCGGCCCGATCACGCCGAAGCCTGGCCAGTACAGCCCTGAGGGTGCCGACGCCGCCCGCGGTGGCGAGCTGTTCCGCACCAACTGTGCCCAGTGCCACAACTTCACCGGTGAAGGCGGCGCGCTGACCTACGGCAAGTACGCCCCCACCCTCGAAGGCGTGGAGCCGAAGCACCTCTACGAGGCCATGCAGACCGGCCCGCAGAACATGCCCTCCTTCCCCGACACCACCATGCCGGAGCAGCAGAAGAGGGACATCATCGCCTACGTCCAGGCTGTCAACAGTGACAAGGCCGACAACCCGGGTGGTCTCAAGCTCGGTGGCCTCGGCCCCGTCAGCGAGGGTCTGTTCGCTTGGATCTTCGGCCTGGGCGGTCTGATCGCAGTTGCCATCTGGGTCGCGGCCCACACCGCTAAGGCCAAGAAGTCATGAGTACCCAAGAGAATCCTGAAGAGAACCTGCCGTCCGCGCAGGACACCGCGCACGGCGCGGTGAAGGTCGCCGACGACCCGTTCGCCGACCCGGGCCTTCCGCCCCACAAGCCGCGCATCCAGGACATCGACGAGCGGGCCGCCAAGCGGTCCGAGCGTGCGGTCGCCTTCATGTTCACGCTCTCGATGCTGGCCACCATCGGCTTCATCGCGTCGTACGTGATCTTCCCGGTCGACCAGATCGTCTACATCTGGCCGTTCGGCCGGGTGTCCGCGCTCAACTTCGCCCTGGGTCTGACCCTCGGCGCGGCGCTCTTCTTCATCGGCGCGGGCGCGGTCCACTGGGCCCGCACCCTGATGTCCGACGTCGAGGTCGCCGACGAGCGTCACCCGATCGAGGCGACGCCGGACGTCAAGGCGAAGGTCATGGCGGACTTCGCGGCCGGTGCCGCCGAGTCCGGCTTCGGCCGCCGCAAGCTGATCCGCAACACGCTCTTCGGAGCGCTCGCGATGGTGCCGCTCTCCGGCATCGTCCTGCTGCGCGACATGGGTCCGCTGCCCGAGAAGAAGCTCCGCAGCACGCTGTGGGCCAAGGGCAAGCAGCTCATCAACATGAACACCAACGAGCCGCTGCGTCCCGAGGACGTCGCCGTCGGTTCGCTGACGTTCGCGATGCCCGAGGGCCTCACGGTCCACGACGAGCACTTCCAGACCGAGATCGCCAAGGCCGCCCTGATGATCGTCCGGATCCAGCCGGACGACATCAAGGACAAGAACGAGCTCGAGTGGTCGCACGACGGCATCGTCGCGTTCTCGAAGATCTGCACCCACGTCGGCTGCCCGATCTCGCTGTACGAGCAGCAGACGCACCACGTGCTCTGCCCGTGTCACCAGTCCACCTTCGACCTGTCCGACGGCGCCCGCGTCATCTTCGGCCCGGCCGGGCACGCCCTGCCGCAGCTGCGGATCGGCGTGAACGACAAGGGTTACCTCGAAGCGCTCGGCGACTTCGAAGAGCCCGTCGGTCCTGCATTCTGGGAGCGCGGATGAGCACCGTGACCGATACGAAGAAGCCGGCCTCCCGTGGTGAGCGGGTCGCCGACTGGGCCGACGGCCGTCTGGGGATCTACTCGCTGGCCAAGGCCAACCTGCGGAAGATCTTCCCGGACCACTGGTCCTTCATGCTGGGCGAGGTCTGCCTCTACAGCTTCCTCATCATCATCCTGACGGGCGTCTATCTGACGATGTTCTTCCACCCGTCGATGAACGAGGTGGAGTACACCGGACCCTTCGTCCCGCTTCAGGGACAGCTGATGTCCGAGGCGTTCAACTCGACCATGCACATCTCGTTCGAGGTGCGCGGTGGTCTGCTGATCCGGCAGATCCACCACTGGGCGGCGCTGATCTTCCTCGCCGGCATGTTCGTGCACATGATGCGCGTGTTCTTCACGGGTGCGTTCCGCAAGCCGCGTGAGATCAACTGGCTGTTCGGCTTCCTGCTGTTCTTCCTGGGCATGTTCACCGGTTTCACCGGCTACTCGCTCCCGGACGACCTGCTCTCCGGCACCGGTGTGCGCTTCATGCAGGGCGCGATCCTGTCCGTGCCGATCGTCGGTACGTACCTCTCGATGTTCCTGTTCGGCGGCGAGTTCCCGGGCGGCGACTTCGTCGCGCGGTTCTACTCGGCGCACGTGCTGCTGCTCCCGGGCATCATGCTCGGCCTGGTGGTCGCGCACCTCATCCTGGTGTTCGTCCACAAGCACACGCACTTCGAGGGCCCGGGCCGCACCAACAAGAACGTCGTCGGCATGCCGCTGATGCCGGTCTACATGGCCAAGGCCGGAGGATTCTTCTTCCTGGTCTTCGGTGTGATCGCGATCGTCGCGGCCGTCGCCTCGATCAACCCGATCTGGGGCATCGGCCCGTACCGCCCGGACCAGGTGTCCACCGGCGCCCAGCCCGACTGGTACATGGGCTTCGCCGAGGGTCTGATCCGTGTCATGCCGGGCTGGGAGATCAACCTGTGGGGCCACACGCTGGTCCTCGGTGTGATGATCCCGCTGGCGATCTTCCCGGTCGTCCTCGGTGTGATCGGTGTCTACCCGTTCATCGAGTCCTGGATCACCGGCGACAAGCGCGAGCACCACATCTCGCAGCGCCCGCGCAACGCGCCGACGCGCACCGCGTTCGGCGTCGCGTGGATCACCGCGTACATGATCATGCTGGTCGGTGGTGGAAACGACCTCTGGGCCACCCACTTCCACCTGTCGATCAACGCGATCACCTGGTTCGTCCGGATCTTCTTCTTCCTCGGACCGGTCATCGCCTTCGTCATCACCAAGCGGATCTGCCTCGGCCTGCAGCGCCGGGACAAGGACAAGGTGCTGCACGGACGCGAGTCCGGCATCATCAAGCGCCTGCCGCACGGTGAGTTCGTCGAGGTCCACCAGCCGCTCAGCCAGGGCGAGCGCTACAAGCTCACCGCCCACGAGCAGTACGACGCCGCCGCGCTGCCGCCGGCCGTCGACGAGAACGGCGTGGAGCGCAAGGTCGGCCGCATGGAGAAGCTCCGGGTCAAGCTCAACCGGGGTTACTACGGCGCGGACAGCCAGATCGCCAAGCCCACGGCGGAGGAGTTCAAGGAGATCGAGAGCGGCCACGGCCACCACTGATCCCGTAAGACTCCCGACCCCCGGGGCCTGAGCCCCGGACGCAAGGTCGCCACGGTGAGAGCCCCGTCCATTCGATGGACGGGGCTCTTTGCCATGCCCGCGGATCGATAGGGTGGAGACCGTCCGAACCCATACGCACGCACGTACACAGGAGCGACCATGAGCGCTGTGAACCCCGCTGGAGGCGACATCGCGGCGGGCCGCTCCTGGCCCGTCCTGCTGAACGGCCTGCTCGACGGCCGTGATCTGTCCGCCGACGAGACGGCCTGGGCGATGGACCTGATCATGCGCGGCGAGGCGACCGACGCGCAGATCGCCGGCTTCATGGTGGCGCTGCGGGCCAAGGGCGAGACGGTCCAGGAGATCAGCGGTCTCGTCCGGACCATGTACGCGCACGCCAACGTCATCGAGGTGCCCGGGCCGGCCGTCGACATCGTCGGCACCGGCGGCGACGGCGCCAAGACGGTCAACATCTCCACGATGTCGTCGATCGTGGTCGCCGGCACCGGGGTCAAGGTCGTCAAGCACGGCAACCGGGCCGCGTCCTCCGCCTCCGGCTCCTCCGACGTCCTGGAGAAGCTCGGCATCAATCTGAACCTGACACCGCGCCGGGTCGCCGAGGTGGCCGAGGAAGCCGGCATCACCATCTGCTTCGCGGTGCGGTTCCACCCCTCGCTGCGGCATGTCGCGGCGGCCCGCGGCCAGCTCGGCATCCGCACCACCTTCAACGTGCTCGGCCCGCTGACCAACCCGGCGCAGGTCCGCGCCCAGGCGGTCGGCGTCGCCGACCCCCGGATGGCGCCGATCGTGGCCGGGGTGCTCGCCGAACGCGGCAACTCCGCGCTGGTCTTCCGCGGCGACGACGGCCTGGACGAGCTGACCACCACCGCCACCTCCCGGGTGTGGGTGGTCCGCGACGGGGCCGTCACCGAGGAGCGCTTCGACCCGCGCGACGTCGGCATCGAGCTGGTGCCGCTGGAGGCGCTGCGCGGCGCCGACGCCTCGTTCAACGCCGACGTCGCCCGCCGGGTGCTGGCCGGCGAGACCGGTCCGGTCCGCGACGCGGTGCTGCTCAACTCGGCTGCGGCGCTGGTCGCCCTGGAGCCGGGCGAGGGCACGCTGGCGGAGCGGCTGCGGGCCGGCATGGACCGGGCGGCCGAGTCCATCGACTCGGGGGCCGCCCGGCGGACCCTGGAGCGCTGGGTGGCCGCCAGCAACGCCTGAGCGGCCGTCGGCCGTCCACGCCGTACGCCTGAGCGGCCGTTCGCCGCAGGTCGGCGCGACCCCGTCCCGGATGCCGGGACGGGGTTGCGCCGTTTCGATCGACTGGCATAGGTTCTTCGGCAGGTCATGAGTGACAGCGACAAAGCCCCGGCTGGCTGTCCGGCAACCCTCCGTCCGTGGCGGGGTGCCCCGGGTGAAGACCAGGCCGTACGAGCAGAAGCCGACGGCAAGCGCGGACCCCTGTGCACCACCCTGGGGTCCTTGGTCCTCCAGGGAGCGGTGTCTCGTGAGCCAGCGAATGCGCTAGGGCTGTTTTCGGCCCCTTCCTTTCATTCGACACCCGTCCGCAGTACACGTGTTCGTACTGTCGTCGCACGGGCCTTCGCGCACCCCTTTTCTCCCGGGAGACACCGTCATGTCCGCATACCCGCACACCGCCGTGACCGACTCCGACGCCCTCTGCGACGTCCCGCTGCCGGTCCTCGGCCGCGATGTCACCGTGCCCCTCGCCGACGGCGGCGAGATCACCTACGCCGCGCTCGACTACGCGGCCAGCGCCCCGGCGCTCCAGCGGGTCTGGGACGACGTCGCCGCGTACGCCCCCTACTACGGCAGCGTCCACCGCGGCGCCGGATACCTGTCCCAGCTGTCCACCGACCTGTTCGAGAACAGCCGCGCCGAGATCGCCCGCTTCCTCGACTGCCGGCCCGCCGACCAGGTCGTCTTCACCCGCTCCACCACCGACTCGCTCAACCTGCTGGCGCACGTGCTGCCCGCCGGCTGCGAGGTCTTCGTCTTCGAGACCGAGCACCACGCCGCGCTGCTGCCCTGGAGCGACGCCCGGGTCACCGTCCTCGACGCGCCCCGTGATCCCGCCCAGGCCGTCGCCACCCTGGAGCGGGCGCTCGCCGACCGGGAGCCCTACGGCCCGGCACTGGTCTGCGTGACCGGCGCGTCCAACGTCACCGGCGAACTGTGGCCGGTACGCGACCTGGCCGCCGCCGCGCACGCGCACGGTGCCCGGATCGTGCTCGACGCCGCCCAGCTGGCGCCCCACCACCCGGTCTCCGTACGGGACTTGGGCGTCGACTGGGTCGCTTTCTCCGGGCACAAGCTGTACGCGCCCTTCGGCTCCGGCGTGCTCGCCGGCCGGGCCGACTGGCTCCAGGACGCCGAGCCCTACCTGGCCGGCGGCGGCGCCTCCCGTACGGTGGCGCGCCGGGCCGACGGCGGGGTGGACGTGGAGTGGCACACCACCGTCGCCCGGCACGAGGCGGGTTCGCCCAACGTCATCGGCGCCTACGCCATCGCGTCCGCCTGCAAGGCCCTCACCGAGGCCGGTTTCGACCGGCTCGTCGCCCGCGAGCGGCAGCTGATCGCCACCCTCCGCGCGGGCCTCGCCGAGGTGCCGGCGGTGCGGGTGCTCACCCTCTTCGGCGACGACCACCCGCGCGTCGGCGTGCTGTCCTTCGTCGTCGAGGGCTGGAACAGCTCCCGGTTCGCCGCCGCGCTTTCCGCCGAATACGGCATCGGGGTGCGCGACGGCCTGTTCTGCGCCCACCCGCTGGTGCGCGCCCTGCTCGGCGGCGACCCGGCCGCGCCGGGGGAGTGCGGCGCCCCGGCGTCCTCGCTCGCCGCGATCCGGGTGAGCTTCGGCGCCGGAACCCCGGACGAGCACGTGGAGCGGTTCATCGGCGCGGTGCGCGAACTGGTCCGCCGCGGCCCGGACCGCGGTTGACGTTCACCGACCGGGTCCGGGGGGCCCTGACCGGGGCCGATGGCTCAGAGCGCAGTCACCGCGGACCCGTGTCGAATCCCCCGTACGAGTGAAGCCGGCCTCCCATGGGGGAGAGGCCGGCTTCCTCGCACCGCGGAGAACCGTGTCAGGACTCCAGACCGATGGCGAAGGCCGCGTCCAGATCGTGCTGCGAGTAGGCGCGGAAGGCGACATGCGTGTCGGTGCCCTCGACACCCTGGATCTTGGAGATCCGGCCGGGAATGACATCGGCCAGATCGTCGTGCCGCCCCACCCGGACCATGGCGATCAGGTCGTACGTACCGGTGACGGAGAAGACCTCGGTGACGCAGTCGACCGACGCGATCTCCTCGGCGATCTCCGGGATGCGGTCCACGCTGGTCTTGATGAGCACGATCGCGGTGATCACGGCTGGCTTTCTCCCTCGGTGGCCGCGGCTGGTGGCCTCACTTTAGCCCGCCCGTCACCCACCACCACCCTTGGAGGGAAGCGCTGCGCGAGCCCCTCCTTTCCTTCCATGGCGCACCCACGCGTAGGCGAACCCCAGCGCGAAGCCGATGACGTGCGCCAGATAGGCCACGCCAGGCCCCGCCCCCGCCGACCGTGCCGCCAGCCACTGGAGCGCGAACCAGAAGACCAGCACCACCCACGCCGGGAACCGCAGCGGCAGGAAGAAGAGGAACGGGAAGAGGCTGGTCACCCGCGCCCGCGGGAACAGCAGCAGGAAGGCCCCGAGCACCCCCGAGATCGCCCCCGACGCCCCCACCAGGGTCTGCCCGCTGTCCGCGTGCGCCAGCGCGTACCCGCACAGCGCGAGATAGCCGCAGACCAGGTAGAACAGGCCGAACTCGAGCGCCCCCATCCGCTCCTCGGCCATCGCACCGAACACGTACAGGAACAGCATGTTCCCGAGCAGGTGCAGCCAGCTGCCGTGCACGAACAGCGCGGTGAGGGGGGTGAGCAGGGCCTCGGGCCGCAGGGTCGCGAGGTGGGTGAGGTCGTCCGGGATCACACCCCAGTCCCGGAAGTACGCGCCCTGGGCGGCGAGCAGGGTGTCGCCGGTGCCGTACGCCGGGTTCATCCCGCCGACCGGGCTCAGCGCGAAGAGCAGCACGCAGCCGGCGATGAGGCCGTACGTGACGGTCGGGCCGCCGCGCAGGGTCCGCCACGCGCCGAGGGTCGCACCGCGCCAGTCGATCATGGGCAGATCATGGCGTAACGGGGCCCATCGGGACAGAGTGCCTCGCCGTGCCCCTGGGTACCCGTGAGGCCGTAGGGTTACGGGCAGCACCCCCGCAGTCCGACGGCGCACCGCGGGCCCGTAATGCCTCGCACGAGAAGAGGACGGCATCATGACGGTACCCCTGCCGACCGCCGACACCCGCTGGCGCTGCACCCTGTGCGGCAATCTGACCCGCTTCGACGTGACCCGCTCGTCGAAGGTCGTCGAGTACGTCCATCTGGACCTCGCCGGAGAGCCCAAGGTGGAGGAGCGCGAGGTGGTCAGTGAGACCATCGAGTCGGTCCGCTGCCGCTGGTGCAACGCGGTGGACCAGATCGAGTTGGTGGACAGGCCGGGCGCCGCTTCCTGAGAAGCGGCCGCGGCGAGGGCGAGACGCCCCGGCGAGGGCGACGACAGGGAGTGGGTGACGGGATCGTGGAGCAGCCCGCGCACGGTGATGCGCCGGCGGGATCGGCAGGCGAGGCCGCCGAGACGCTCGACCGACCGCTGCCCGAATCCGTACGGCGCAAGGTGATCGGGCTCGTCGCCGACGCCTTCGGCGGTCTGACGCTCGGCGAGCTGCCCGCCCCGCTGCGTCAGTACGCCCGGTTCACCGCGTCGCGGCGGGCCAAGTTCGCCGGGAACGCGATGGCCACCGCGCTGGCCGGCGACCCGGTGTTCCGGCAGCGGATCGGGGAGCGGATCCGGGAGGCGCAGCCCGAGCTGACCGGCGCCCTGGAGTCCGGTGCCCCGCCCGCCGCCGCCGACCCGGTCGACGTCGCCGCGGCGGCCTATGTGCTGCGCCCGGCCGGCTGGAGCAAGCTGGTGGCCGCGGCCGGCGAGGAGGCCGAGCGGGCCGACGCCGAGCGTGCCGACGAGGCCGGCCGGCGCGAGCTGGAGCGGCTGCGCGAGGAGGTCGTGGCCGCGAGGGAGCGGGCCAGGGCCGAGACCGAGCAGCTGCGCCACGACCTGGAGGCCGCCCGCAAGGAAGCGGAGTCGCTGCACCGCAAGCTGCGCAGCGCGCAGAGCGACGTGAAGCGCGGCGAGGCCGCGCTGCGCCGTGTCCAGGCCGAGACCGACGCCGCGCGCGCCGAGGCCGCCGCCCAGGTGTCGGCCGCCGAGAGCGAGACCCGGCGCCTCAAGGCCCGGCTCGGGGAGGCCGAGGCCGCCCTGGAGGCGAGCCGCCGGGCCACCCGCGAGGGGCGTTCGGTGGAGGACATGCGGCTGCGGCTGCTCCTGGACACGGTGCTCGACGCCGCCCGCGGGCTGCGCCGCGAACTGGCCCTGCCGCCCGTGTCGGTACGGCCCGCGGACACCGTGGACGCGGTGGAGCCGGGCCGGATGTCGCCGAAGGACATCGCCGCCCGCGCGCTGTCCGAGACCGACCCGGCGCTCCTGGACCAGCTGCTCGAACTCCCGCAGGCGCACCTGGTGGTGGACGGCTACAACGTCACCAAGACCGGCTATCCGACGATGCCGCTGGAGAAGCAGCGGCTGCGGCTGCTCGGCGGCCTGTCCGCGCTCGCGGCCCGTTCCGGTGCCGAGGTCACCTGTGTCTTCGACGGGGCCGAGCTGGCCGCGCCGGTGCTGCTCGCGCCGCCGCGCGGGGTGCGGGTGCTGTTCTCCAAGCCGGGGGTGACGGCCGACGAGCTGATCCGTCAGCTGGTACGGGCGGAGCCGCCGGGGCGTCCGGTGGTCGTGGTGTCCACGGACCGCGAAGTGGCCGACGGGGTGGCCGTGGTGGGTGCGCGGCCGGTCGCGTCCGCCTTGCTCCTGAAGCGGCTTTCGCGCCTCTCGTAACGTGGTGTCACTTTCTGCCCGGTACAGACCTTTTCTGATCGGCGCAGGGTCAACCCGCCTTCACAGCCTGTGTGATGTCGCTAAATAAGTTGTCGGAACCGCGAGATTTTGTCCGTCAGGATTTGAACTGATCACAAGATGGTTACTAGGGTCAGGCTTCGAACCTACGCGCGGTTGATCACTCATCCGGAGTGGACAGCGTCGGTCACCGCCTGCCGCTGACCCGTCGGGC
The DNA here is from genome assembly GCF_040635425.1 of Streptomyces laurentii. NCBI lineage: Bacteria > Bacillati > Actinomycetota > Actinomycetes > Kitasatosporales > Streptomycetaceae > Streptomyces > Streptomyces laurentii. The sequence goes on from NZ_JBEYHT010000010.1 coordinate 86,863, forward strand.
GGCTCGAGGAAGAAGGAGCTCGCCTCCGTGGCGTCCCACCGTCGTCCCAAGCAGCCGAGCCGCGCCCGCGTGACCGTGCTCACCGTGACCGCCGCAGCCGCGGTCGCGCTCACCGCCCAGACCGCGGCCCAGGCGGCCCCGAAGCCGAAGATCGACGACGTCAAGTCGAAGGTCGACAAGCTGTATCACGAGGCCGAGGAGGCCACGGAGCAGTCGAGTCTCGCCGGCGAGCGCCGCGGGAAGCTCCAGAAGGAGATCAGCAATCTCCAGGACAAGGTCGCCCGCGGCCAGGACGAGCTGAACACCCTGCGCGACAGCATCGGCGCGGTCGCCAGCGCCCAGTACCGCTCCGGCGGCATCGACCCGGCGCTCCAGCTCTTCCTCTCCGCGGACCCGGACACCTACCTGGAGCAGGCGACCGCGCTCGACCAGGTCGGCGCCAAGCAGGCCGACGTCCTGCAGACGATCCAGGCCAAGCAGCGCACGCTCGCCCAGAAGCGCGCCGAGGCGGCGGGCAAGCTCGCCGAACTCGAGGACGTCCGCAAGACCCTCGACGAGAAGAAGGCGAAGTCCTCGGCCAAGCTCGCCGAGGCGCAGAAGCTGCTCAACTCGCTGACGGCCGCCGAGCGCACCAAGATCAAGCAGGAAGAGGAGCAGCGCGCCAGCCGCGGCGCCAGCCAGCAGCGGGTCAGCCTCGGCAAGGAGGTGCCGGCCTCGCAGCGCGGCGCCGCCGCCCTCAACGCCGCCGCCACGCAGATCGGCAAGCCGTACTTCCGCGGCGGCACGGGTCCGAACTCCTTCGACTGCTCGGGCCTGACCCAGTGGGCCTACCGCCAGGCCGACGTCCAGCTCACCCGCACGACCTACACCCAGCAGAACGACGGCGTGAAGATCGGCCGCAGCCAGCTCAAGCCCGGCGACCTGGTCTTCTTCAACAGCCTGCAGCACGTCGGCCTGTACGCGGGCAACAACACCGTGCTGCACGCCCCGAAGCCGGGCGCGTTCGTCCGCTACGAGTCGATGGACTACCTCGGCACCTTCCAGTTCGGCGTGCGCATCTGACGCTCCGCGTCCGGGGCGCCGCGCGCTGCCCCCGCCGACCCGGCGACATGCCCTCCGAACGGGTGGATTGCCGAAACCAGAAGTGACGTGACGCCCCGCCGGTGACCTGTGGTCTCCGGCGGGGCGTCACTGTGCGTGCCCGGCACCCTCGTTGGACGGGGAGTGAGCAACGGCTACTGTCTGCCGCGCCAGTTGCCGAGCCGAACGGAGCGCGATCCGTGGCGTCCCACCGACGACCCGCCAGGGTCACCGTCCTCACAGCGGCCGCCGCCACCGCGGCCGCCGCCTTCGGAGCCGTTCCCGCGCACGCCGACCCGGACGCCGCAGCCCCGCACACCACCCGCTCCCCTCGGGCCACCGTCGACCGGCTCTTCGAGGAGGCCGAGAAGGCCACCGAGGATTACAACCGGGCCGGCGAGCGGGCCGACCGGCTGCGCCGCACGGTCTCCCGGGCCCAGGACCGGCTCGCCCGCGACCAGGAGCGCGTCAACCTGATGCGCGGCGCGCTCGGCGCGGTCGCCGGCGCCCAGTACCGCTCCGGCGGCCTCGACCCCGCCCTCGCCCTGCTGCTCTCCGCCAATCCGGACAGCTATCTCCAGCGGGCCTCCGTCCTCGACCGGGTCGGCGCCCGCCAGCGCACCGCCCTCGGCGAGCTGCGCGGCCGGCTGCGCCGTATGGCCCAGGAACGGGCCGAGGCCGGCCAGGCCCTGGACGAACTGGTCCACAGCCGCGCCGAGGCCGCCCGCCACAAACGCCTGGTCGAACACAAGCTCGCCGAGGCCCGCCGGGTGCTCGGCGCCCTGTCCGCCGCCGACCGGGCCGGCTACGACCGGTCCTCCCGTTCCGGCCGCGACGCCTTCGGCGACCTGCTGCCCCCGCTCGGCGATCTCGGCTCCTCGCGCGCCGCCGCCGCGGTCGTCGCCGCCCGCGGCGCCATCGGCCGGCCGTACGTGTGGGGCGCCACCGGCCCCTCGTCCTTCGACTGCTCGGGCCTGATGGTCTGGTCGTTCCGGCAGGCCGGCATCTCCCTGCCCCGCACCGCCGCCGCCCAGCGCGCCGCCGGCCGGCGGATCCCGCTCTCCCAGGCGCAGCCCGGCGACCTGGTCACGTACCGCGGCGACGCCAGCCATGTCGCGGTCTACGCCGGCAACGGCCGGGTCATCCACGCGCCCCACCCCGGCGCCCGTGTCCGCTACGACCCGGTGACCATGATGTCCCCGGTCGTCGTCACCCGGGTCTGAGGCCGCCGTCCTGCGATCCCGACCCCGTACGATCGAGGGCGTGACGGGCCGGCGGAGCGCAGCGGTGGCGCGCGGCGCGGCCGCCGCGCTGTTCGCGCTGCTGCTCCCGCTCACCGGCTGCGCCGACCCCGGGCGACCCGCCCCGGACCGCGCCGGGATCCAGCGGCTGCTCGACGCCCGCGCCCACGCCCTCCTCGCCCGCGACGAACCCGGCTATCTCGCCGCGCTCGACCCGGCCCTCGTCCCCGCCGCGCGCACCGAGTTCGAACGGCTCGCGCCCGTCCCGCTGGCCGACTGGAGCTACCGGGTCACCGGAGTCGAGCGCACCGGCCCCGGCCGGGCCACCGCCCGCGCCGAGCTCGGCTACCGGATCAAGGGCTACGACTCCGGTCCCGTCACCGGCACCCGGATCCTGGACCTCGCCGACCGCGGCGGCCGCTGGTACGTCACCGCCGACCGCCCCACCGACGGCGCCCCGCAGCAGCTCTGGCAGCAGGGCGCGGTCCGCGCGGTCACCGGCGGGCACAGCCTGGTCCTCGGCGTCGGCCAGAGCCCCGAGCGGCTCGAAGAGATCGCCGCCGCGGCCGACCGCGCGGTGCCCGCCGCCTCCGGTGCCTGGCCCTCGCCCTGGGCGGGCCGGATCGTGGTGCTCGTCCCCGCGTCGACCGACGCCATGGGCAGGCTGCTCGGCGCGCCCGCGTCCGCGTACCGGGGCATCGCGGCCGTCACCACCGGCGAGGCCGGCGGCGGCCCGAAGGCGCCCGCGGACCGGATCATCGTCAACCCGGAGGCGTACGCGGGTCTCGGCGACTTCGGCCGGCGCTTCGTGCTCACCCACGAGACCACCCATGTCGCCACCCGCGCCCGCACCACCGCGGCCACCCCGCTCTGGCTGTCCGAGGGCTTCGCCGACTGGGCCGCCTATCGCGGCACCGGCCGCACCCCCACGGCCGCCGCCCCCGAACTGGCCCGCGAGATCCGGGCCGGCAAGGTGCCCGCCGCGCTGCCCGACGACAAGCACTTCGCCTTCGGCGGCGACGCGGACGCGCTGGCCCGCGCCTACGAGGGCGGCTGGCTGGCCTGCGCGATGATCGCCGACCGGTGGGGCGCGGCCGAGCTGACCGCGTTCTACGGGGCGGTGGGCGCCCACCCGGGCCGCGCGGGCGCGGTGGAGAAGGCGCTGAACGACGTCCTCGGCATCACCCCGGAGGACTTCACGGCCCGCTGGCGGACGTACCTCACGGAGCGGCTGGGCTGACGCCCCCGAGGCACGACCGCGGGGCTCGCCCGGCCTACCGCGCGGAGACCGGGACCTCCGGCCGGCGCTCCGCCGTACGGGCCGACTGGGCCGGGACCCGCGCCGCGGCCGCTTCCGCGAGGCGCGGCTCGGTGACCGTCTGGCGCCACAGGATCCGGCAGGCCGACACCGTGGCCACCACCAGGAGACCGTTGCGTACCAGCAGCAGCGCGATGCCGAGCGGATCGCTGTGCGTGACGTGGGAGAACCACACCGGGAACTCGAACTGCGTCACCGCCGTCGCCCACAGCACCAGGTACGCGGGACGGCGCATCCGGCTCGCCCGGTACACCAGGCACACGGCCGCGAGCCCCACCAGCCAGATCATGTACTGGGGGCTGATCACCCGGCTCGTCGTGACGAACAGCAGCACCGCCGTGAAGGCCGCGTCCGCCGTCGTCGTCACCGTCCGGTGCCGGGCCCGCAGCCGCCACAGCAGCAGCCAGCCGAACGCGGCGATCGTCAGCAGCATCGCCGCCGTGGACACGGCGGCCACGCCCGGGCCGAGGAACTCGATGGAGCCGTAGTTCATCCGGGCCTCGCCCGGCCAGCCGAAGTTGCGGGCCACATGGAAGACCAGCGCGCCCAGCGACTCGACCTCGGTGCCCCGGTCCCGCTGGAAGCCCAGGAAGGACAGCGATCCCGGCGCCGCGAGCGCGCACAGGCCGATCACTCCGGCCGCCGCGCCGGCCGCCGCCGCCCACGAGCGGAAGGTGGCCCGGCCGCGCGCGGAGCCCGCGAGCAGCAGCACCGGCCAGACCTTGAGTGCCGCCCCGAACCCGGCGAGCGCGCCGAGGACGGCCGGGCTGCGCAGGGCCGCCAGCAGCGCCGCCACCGCGACCGCCGTGACCATCAGGTCGTACCGGCTGTACGCGGTCGGCCCGAGCAGCGGCACGCCGGCCAGCCACAGCCAGGCGCCGCGCGAGGAGCGGCCGGGGCGGCGGCCGGTGTACAGCAGCAGCCCGAAGACGAGGGCGTCGCACAGCAGCGACAGCGTGAAGAAGCCGGCGGAATAGCCGAGGAAGGGCAGCAGCGCGGGGGAGACGATCGCGAGGGCCGCGGCGGGCGGGTACTGCCAGGTGACGTCGTCGAGGGGGTACGTGCCGGTCTTCAGGACCTCGTACCAGCCCTGGTAGATCTCCTCGATGTCGGTGGTCACATCGGGGCCCGGGACGACGACGATCTTGAAGACGCACAAGAGGAGCAGCAGTCGGGTCAGGCCCCACAGTCCGAGGGGTTTGCCGAGTCCGCGGGTGCGCGCGGTCACGGCCGCGCGTATCCCCGTACGTGTGTCCGCACCCGTGCCTATCGCGCCGGCCGTCATCGCTGTCCTGTTCCTGTCCTGTCGGTCCGCCGGGGCGGAGGGGCGGGGCGGAGTGGGCTGAGGTGCTGGTGCCGGGCCCGGGGCGTGCGCGCGGTACTGTCGGCCACGATGCACAAGACCCTGATCGTAACGAACGACTTTCCGCCACGCCCCGGCGGAATCCAGGCATTCCTGCACAACATGGCGCTGCGCCTCGACCCCGAGCGGGTCGTGGTCTACGCCTCCACGTGGAAGCGAGGCCACGAGGGGACGGAGGCGACCGCCGCGTTCGACCGCGAGCAGCCTTTCATGGTCGTCCGCGATCGCACCACCATGCTGCTGCCGACGCCCAGGGTCACCGCCCGGGCCACGGCGCTGCTGCGCGAGCACGGTTGTACGTCGGTGTGGTTCGGCGCGGCCGCCCCGCTCGGCCTGATGGCCCCGGCGCTGCGGCGCGCGGGCGCCCGCCGGATCGTCGCCACCACGCACGGCCACGAGGCCGGCTGGGCCCAGCTGCCGGCCGCCCGGCAGCTGCTGCGGCGGATCGGCGAGGGCACCGACACGATCACCTACCTCGGCGAGTACACCCGGTCCCGGATCGCCTCGGCGCTCACCCCGGAGGCCGCGGCGCGGATGGTCCAGCTCCCGCCGGGCGTCGACGAGAAGACCTTCCACCCCGGCTCGGGCGGTGCCGAGGTGCGCGAGCGGCTCGGGCTCACCGACCGCCCGGTGGTCGTGTGCGTCTCGCGGCTCGTGCCGCGCAAGGGCCAGGACACCCTGATCCTCGCCATGCCGGAGATCCTGCGCCGGGTGCCCGGCGCGGTCCTGCTGATCGTCGGCGGCGGCCCGTACGAGCAGGACCTGCGCCGGCTCGCGGAGCGGACCGGTGTGGCGGGCTCGGTGCGCTTCACCGGCGCCGTGCCGTGGGAGGAGCTGCCCGCGCACTACGGGGCGGGCGACGTCTTCGCGATGCCCTGCCGCACCCGGCGCGGCGGGCTCGACGTCGAGGGCCTCGGCATCGTCTACCTGGAGGCGTCCGCGACCGGTCTGCCGGTCGTCGCGGGCGACTCGGGCGGCGCCCCGGACGCCGTCCTCGACGGCACGACCGGCTGGGTGGTGCGCGGCGGCAGCGCCGAGGAGACCGCCGACCGGGTGGCCACGCTGCTGCTCGACCCGGAGCTGCGCGAGCGGATGGGCACGCGCGGCCGGGAGTGGGTCGAGGACCGCTGGCGCTGGGACCTGCTGGCGGAGCGCCTGCGCGAGCTGCTGTGACGCCGTATGCCGTATGCCGTACATGCGAGACGCCCCTGACAGACCCGGAATCCGGGCCCGCCAGGGGCGTCTCGTCTGGTGCGTACGGTCCGTCAGGCGGTGGTGCGCGGGGCGTTGTAGAGCGCCTCGATCTCGTCCGCGAAGTCCTTCGCCACCACGTTGCGCTTCAGCTTCAGCGACGGGGTGATGTGCCCCGCCTCCTCCGTGAACTGGGCGGACAGAATACGGAACTTGCGCACCGACTCCGCCTTCGAGACGGCCGAGTTGCCGTCGTCCACCGCCCGCTGGACCTCCGCGAGCAGCTCCGGGTCCTCGCGCAGCGACGTCGCCGTCGACCCGGCCGGCTTGCCGTGCTCGGCGGCCCAGCGGCCCAGGAAATCCTCGTCGAGGGTGACCAGCGCGGCCACGAACGGCCGGCCGTCGCCGACCACCATGCACTCGGCGACCAGGGCGTGCGCCCGGATCCGGTCCTCGATGACCGCCGGGGCGACGTTCTTGCCGCCCGCCGTCACCAGGATCTCCTTCTTGCGGCCGGTGATCGTGAGGTAGCCGTCCTCGTCGAGGGTGCCGATGTCACCGGAGTGGAACCAGCCGTCGGCCAGCGCCTCGGCGGTCGCCGCCTCGTTGTTCCAGTAGCCGGAGAAGATGTGCTCGCCGTGCAGGAGCACCTCGCCGTCGTCGGCGATCCGCACCACGGAGCCCGGCAGCGGCTGCCCGACCGTACCGATCTTCGGGCGGTCCCACGGGTTGAACGCGGTCGCCGCGCACGACTCGGTGAGGCCGTAGCCCTCCAGGACGGTGAAGCCGATGCCCCGGAAGAAGTGGCCGAGCCGCTCGCCGAGCGGCGCGCCGCCGGAGATCGCGTACTCGCCGCGCCCGCCGAGCACGGCCCGCAGCTTCGTGTAGACGAGCTTGTCGAAGATCTTGTGCTTCAGGCGCAGCCCGAACGCGGGCCCGCGCGGGGTGTCAAGCGCGCGGCTGTACGCGATGGCCGTGTGCGCGGCCTTGTCGAAGATCTTGCCCTTGCCGTCGCCCTGCGCCTTGGCGCGCGCCCCGTTGTAGACCTTCTCGAACACCCGCGGCACGCCGAGGATCAGCGTCGGCTGGAAGGCCGCCAGCTCGTCGGTGAGGTTCTTGATGTCGGGCAGACAGCCCAGCTTGACCGGCGCCATCACAGAGGCGACCTCGATCAGCCGGCCGAAGACGTGCGCCGCGGGCAGGAACAGCAGCACCGAGGTCTCGCCGGTACGGAACAGCGGCTTCAGGCGCTCGACCACGTTGCCGCACTCGGCGAAGAAGGCGCGGTGGGTGAGCACGCAGCCCTTGGGGCGGCCGGTGGTGCCCGAGGTGTAGACGATGGTCGCCGGGTCGTCGGCCTTGGCAGTCGACATCCGCTCGTCGAGCAGTGCGTCGGAGACGTCCGCGCCCTCTTCGGTGAGGCGGGCGATCGCGTCGCCGTCGATCTGCCGCACGCTCTTCAGGGCCGGCACGTTCGCCCGGACCGACTCCACGGACGCCTCGTGCGCCGCGGTCTCCACCAGCGCCAGGGACGCGCCCGAGTCGCTGAGGATCCACTGGATCTGCTCCGGGGAGCTGGTCTCGTACACCGGCACGGTGACCGCGCCCGCGCTCCAGATCGCGAAGTCGAGCAGCACCCACTCGTAGCGGGTCCGGGACAGCAGGGCGATCCGGTCGCCCGCTTCGATGCCCGCGGCGATCAGGCCCTTGGCCACCCCACGGACCTCGGCCAGGAACTGCTTCGCGGTCACATCGGTCCAGGTGCCCGCCACCTTGCGTCCCATGACGGCGACATCTGGGTGCTGGGCGGCGTTCCGGCGGATGAGATCCGTCAGATTCCCGTCGGCGGGGACCTCGTACAAAGCCGGAAGGCTGAACTCGCGCAAGACTGCTGCTCCTCATCGGGCGCCGGCGCCACGGCTCTGTGTGATGCACCGGTGCGGTCCAAGATCGGGCAGGGTGCTCAGGTGGTGGGGGGGGTGAGCACGACTGGACTGCCCGGACGTTACCCATCAGTACATGGTTCCCGATAGGGGGTCCCGGCCAGATGTTCCATGCGTCACACCGTCCTGACGCTCTTGGCCGCAGAGTAGTCGACCGCTTTCCCGACTCCCAAGTAACCGCAGGTCGCGCCCCCGGAGGTGTCTGTCCGGGCCGGTCCGGGCGGCGAGCGGAAGGGTTCATTCCGCACGCCGGCGGGGTCGTCCGGGGGAGGACCGCCCCGGGGAAGCGGCACTCCGCGGGGAGGTCACCTTCCGCCGAACGCGTCCTACCCTGGGCTCCATGCGGATCAACGTGGTGAGCGATGTGCACGGCAACACGGCGGCCCTCGCCCGTGCCGGGGACGGCGCCGACGCCCTGGTGTGCCTCGGCGACCTCGTGCTCTTCCTCGACTACGCCGACCACAGCCGCGGCATCTTCCCCGACCTCTTCGGCACCGAGAACGCCGACGCCCTCGTCGCCCTGCGCACCGCCCGCCGCTTCGACGAGGCCCGTGACCTCGGCCGACGGCTCTGGAACGGGCTCGGCGTCGACCGCGCCGAGGCCATCGAGGCGGGCGTCCGCCGCCAGTACGCCGAGATGTTCGCCGCCTTCCCCACGCCGACGTACGCCACCTACGGCAATGTCGACATGCCGGGCCTGTGGCCCGAGTACGCCCGGCCCGGCACCACCGTCCTCGACGGCGGGCGCGTCGAGATCGGCGGCCTCGTCTTCGGCTTCGTCGGCGGCGGCCTGCGCACGCCCATGCGCACCCCGTACGAGATCCCCGACGAGGAGTACGCCGCCAAGGTCGAGGCCCTCGGCGAGGTCGACGTGCTCTGCTCGCACATCCCGCCGGAGGTGCCCGAGCTGACGTACGACACGGTCGCCCGCCGCTTCGAGCGCGGCAGCCGCGCCCTGCTCGACGCCGTGCACCGGATCCGCCCCCGCTACGCCCTCTTCGGCCACGTCCACCAGCCGCTCGCCCGCCGGATGCGGATCGGCGCGACCGAGTGCGTGAACGTCGGGCACTTTGCCGCGACCGGCCGCCCCTGGACCCTGGAGTGGTGACGGCGGCGCCGGGACCGGCCGGCGGCGCCGGGCGCGTCCGCCGATGACGTCGTACGTCCGCCGGTGACGTCGCGCGGCCGCCTGTGCCGGAGCGGTGAAGGGCACCGGACAGGGGCGCGATAGCCTTTCGGCAGACACGGATCGCGTCCACACGAGGAGCCCCCGCGATGGCGGAACACACCAGCTCGAGCATCACCATCGAGGCGGCCCCGGCCGAGGTCATGGGCGTCATCGCGGACTTCGCCCGCTACCCCGAGTGGACCGGCGAGGTGAAGGAGGCCGAGGTCCTGAAGACCGACGCCGCCGGCCGCGCCGAGCAGGTCCGGCTGCTCCTGGACGCCGGCGCCATCAAGGACGACCACACCCTCGCGTACACCTGGACCGGCGACAACGAGGTCAGCTGGACGCTGGTCAAGTCCCAGATGCTCCGCGTCCTCGACGGCTCCTACCGGCTCGCCCCGGTGGCCGGCGGCGCCCGCACCGAGGTGACGTACCAGCTCACCGTCGACGTCAAGATCCCGATGCTCGGCATGATCAAGCGCAAGGCCGAGAAGGTCATCATCGACCGCGCCCTCGCGGGCCTGAAGAAGCGCGTCGAAGCCGGGAAGTGATCCCGGGCCGGGGCGACGGACGGTCCGCGGACGCCGGTACGGTTCGGCGCATGCGGATCATTCTTGTCACCGGAACGGGCGGCGCCGGGCGGACCACCGTGGCCGCGGGCACCGCGCTCGCCGAGGCCCGGGCGGGCCACCGGGTGCTGCTCGTCTCCGCCGCGGCCGACGGCGCGCTCGAGGGCGCGTTCGAGGGGCCGGACGGGCTCCGGGCCGCCGAGGCCCCGCCGGGCCGCCCGCGCCCGGTCCCGCTCGACGCCCCCGGCGCTCCCGCCGGACCGCCGGACCCCGCCGGAGGCGGCGCCCCGGCGCACGGCGCACGGCCCGGCAGCCTGCACGTCCTCGTGCCCGACCCCGCCGGCGACTTCCGGCGCGAGTTCCTCGCCTTCCAGGACCGTTCCCGGACCGCGTTCGACCTGCTCGGCGCCACCCCCTTCGAGGAAGCCGAGCTGACCGAGCTGCCCGGCAGCGGACAGGTCGCGCTGCTCCGGGCGATACGGGACGCCGCCGCGGGGGACTGGGACCTCGCCGTCGTCGAGCTGCCGCCGGTCCCCGAGGCGCTCGCCCTGCTCGCCCTGCCCGAACAGCTCCGCCGCTATCTGCGCCGGCTGCTGCCCGCCGAACGCCAGGCCGCCCGCGCGCTGCGCCCCATGCTCGCCCAGCTGGCCGGCGTACCCCTGCCCGCGCAGTGGCTGTACGAGACCACCGCCCGCTGGGAGGCGGAGCTCGCCGCCGTCCAGGACGTGATCGACTCCCCGCGCACCGCCGTCCGGCTCGTCCTCGAACCCGGCCCCGCCGCCACCGGCGCCCTGCGCACCGCCCGCCTCGGCCTCGCCCTGCAGGGCCTCGCCCTGGACACGGTCGTCGCCAACCGGGTGCTGCCCGCCGACTCGCCCGACCCGTGGTTCGCCGGGCTCGCCGCCGAACAGCACGGGCACCTCGCCGCCCTGCGCGAGGACCACCCCGACCTGCACGAGCTGCCGCACCTCGGGCGTGGCCTGCGCGGCCCCGACGACCTCGCGCTGCTCGCCGTCACCGGCCCGGGACCGGAAGCCGCCGCACCCGTACGACGGACCGTCGAGGACCGGCGCGCCGAGGACGGCATCCTGGTCTGGCACGTCCCGCTGCCCGGCGCCGTCAAGGACGGGCTCGGCCTGGTCCGGCGCGGCGACGAACTGCTGTTGTCGGTCGGCCCGTTCCGCCGCGCCGTCCCGCTGCCCGCCGCATTGCGCCGGTGCACGGTCACGGGCGCCGGACTCGTCGACGGCGACCTGCGGATCCGCTTCGCCCCGGACCCGGGGCTCTGGCCGGCGGGCAAGGACTGAGGGGACGGCGGCGGGGGGCCGATCTTGCCCGGTCCGGCCCGATCCGGCCGGTTCGGCGAGAGACTCCTGGCGGCCCGCGCGAGGCGTGTACCGTCGATCGTAGAAGCCGAAGGAGTACGCCATGAGCGAGAGCGAACCGGACGCCTGGGCCCAGGCGTGTGCCGAGGACCTGGAGGCCGAGAAGGCCCGCCGCCGTGCCCGGCGCGGCGAGGAGCCCGGCTCTCCGGCGGAGGAGTTCCGCAAGCTCTTCGACGCCGTCGCCGACAAGCTCTCCGGGAGCCTCGGCGGCGCGCTCGGCGGAGCCGCCGCGGGTCAGGCCGCGGCCACCGTCCAGCAGGTCGTGCACCAGGCGAAGGCCCTGGTGGAACCCGTCATCGAACGCAACCCGCAGGTCTTCGACCACCTCGCCGCGGCCGGCGGTGAACTGCTCGCCGCGTACCGCTCGGCCGTCCAGACCCAGGAGGCCCGCTGGACCCGCGGCGACACCCGCGAGGCCGGCCGGGAAGCCGACCGGCAGGCCCCCGGGACCAAGCCCGCCGACGGGAACGACGGCCCCGAGGCGACGCGTGACGCCGACGGCGACAAGCGCGGCGCCGAGGGCGACAAGGGGGGCACCGAGGGGACGGAAGGCCGGGCCGACGGCCCCGGCACACCGGACGACGACGGCCCCGGAACCGGGCAGCAGATCGACCTGGACTGAGCCCGTCGGCCCAGCCGGAGCGGCCCGCCGCCTCGGGTACGGTGATCCCCGCGGGGCTCCACCGAAACTGAGGGACACATGGGACTCACCATCGGCGTCGACATCGGCGGCACGAAGATCGCGGCCGGCGTGGTCGACGAGGAGGGCAAGATCCTCGACACCCACACCGTGCCCACTCCGTCCACCCCCGAGGGCATCGTCGACGCCATCTGCGCCGCCGTCTCCGAAGCGGGCAAGGGGCACCGGATCGAGGCCGTCGGCATCGGCGCCGCCGGTTACGTCGACGACAAGCGCGCCACCGTCCTGTTCGCGCCCAACATCGACTGGCGCCACGAGCCGCTGAAGGACAAGGTCGAGCAGCGCGTCGGCCTCCCCGTCGTCGTCGAGAACGACGCCAACGCCGCCGCCTGGGGCGAGTACCGCTTCGGCGCCGGCCAGGGCCACGAGGACGTCATCTGCATCACCCTCGGCACCGGCCTCGGCGGCGGCATCATCATCGGCAACAAGCTGCGCCGCGGCCGCTTCGGCGTGGCCGCCGAGTTCGGCCACGTCCGGGTCGTCCCCGACGGCCTGCTGTGCGGCTGCGGCAGCCAGGGCTGCTGGGAGCAGTACGCCTCCGGCCGCGCCCTCGTCCGCTACGCCCGCCAGCGTGCCCAGGCCACCCCCGAGAACGCCGAGGTGCTCCTCGGCCTCGGCGACGGCACCCCCGAGGGCATCGAGGGCAAGCACATCAGCGAGGCCGCACGGGCCGGCGACCCGGTCGCCGTCGACTCCTTCCGCGAGCTGGCCCGCTGGGCCGGGGCAGGCCTCGCCGACCTGGCGTCGCTGTTCGACCCGTCCGCGTTCATCGTCGGCGGCGGCGTCTCCGACGAGGGCGAACTGGTCCTCGACCCGATCCGCAAGTCCTTCCGGCGCTGGCTGGTCGGCGGCCGCCACCGGCCGCACGCCCAGGTCCTCGCCGCCCAGCTCGGCAACAAGGCCGGCCTCGTCGGCGCCGCCGACCTGGCCCGCCAGGGCTGAGCCCGTCCGGCGGATCCTGGTGGATCCCGGCGGATCCCGGCGGATCCCGGCGGTCCCGTCGGGGCTGAGCCGGGCTGAGCCGCCCCGCGCTCCCACGCCACCCTCCGTGCGCCCGTTGTGCCCGCCGTGCCCTCTGGGGCGCGGCGGATCCGCCGTCTAGGGTGGCCCGCATGGCGATCAGCGCGCGGAGCGGCCTGGCCGGCCTGCCCGACTCCCGTACCGAGCCGGACGGTTCGGCCGTCGTCCGGATCCTGTCGTACAACGTGCGCTCGATGCGCGACGACGAGGACGCCCTCGCCCGGGTGATCCGGGCCTGCGCCCCCGACCTGGTCTTCGTCCAGGAGGCCCCGCGCTTCTTCCGCTGGCGCAAGCACGCGGCCCGGCTCGCCGCGAAGAGTGAACTCGTGGTGCTGTCGGGCGGCGCGACCGCCGCCGGACCGCTGCTGCTGTGCTCGCTGCGGGCCACCGTGGAACGCACCGAGGACGTCCTCCTCCCGCTCACCCCCGGCCGCCACCGGCGCGGCCTCGCCACCGCCGTCGTCCGCTTCGGCGGCGCGCGGGTCGGGCTCGTCAGCTGTCACCTCAGCCTGGACACGGTCGAGCGCCACACCCAGGCGGGCCTGCTCCTCGACCGGGTCGCCGCGCTCGGCACCCCGTACACGATCGTCGCCGGCGACCTCAACGAACGCCCCGGCGGCCGGGCCTGGAACCGGCTGGCCAAGGAGCTCCGGGACGGTCACGAGGCCGCCCCCTGGGGCACCGGCGACACCTTCCCGGCCACCGCGCCCGACCGCCGGATCGACGCCGTCCTCGCCTCCCCGGGCGTCGAGTTCCTGGCCTGTGGCGTCCCGACGGACCTCGACCGCGAGGACCTGGAAACGGCGACGGACCACCTGCCGGTCCTGGCGGTGGTCCGTCTCCCCGCGGTGTCGGGGGCCTGGCCGGTGTGAGCCGCGGTGCGCGGCGGCCGGTACGCGGACGTCGGCGGCCGGGGGCCGCCGCAGCTCCCCGAAGCCCGTGAGGCGCCCCGGCGCCGATCGGTGCAGCGGGAGCGTCGAACGATCAGACCACCGCGCCCCGGCCCGGGTCGTCGAAGCCGTCGTCGTCCTCGTCGTCGCTCTTCATCCGGGCCACCAGGGTCACGAAACCGCCCAGGAAGCCACCCACGCACAGCGTGGTCAGCCACCAGGTCATGTCCCACTGCAGCAGCACCGCGAGCAGCAGCAGGACCGGGCCACCGGCGGCCGCCAGCCACGCGAACTTGGTCGTCACGTCGGCCTCGGGCAGCGGTGGCGGCTCCGGCGGTACGAAATGGCCCTCGTCGTGCCCGTCCGGGCCCGCGTCCGGATCGGCCGGCGAGTAGTCCCGCGGCCCCGCCGGGCCCACGCCCGGCGCGAACACGACCGACGACCCGAGCGTCGGCTTGTCCGGCTCGTCCGGGGCCTTCGGCCGGCGGAACTTGTCCGGCTTCTCCGGCGCCTCCGAGGCGTCCGCCCGCTTCTCGCCCGCGTCGTCCGTGCCCCCGTCCTTGTCACCGGCCTCGCTCTTGCCGCCGCCACCGTCCGCGCGCTCACCCGGAGCCGCCGCGTCCGCCCCGCCGGCCCCGTTCTCCCCGGGCTCCGGCAACGCCAGATCCTCCACCCGGCGGAACGGCCGCGCCCCCGGCGGGTCCGCCGGCTCCTCCCCGTAACCCGCGACGATCGCCGCCCAGGCCGCCTCCTCGTCGATGGGCTGCGGCTCCCGCTCCCCGTCCTGCTGCTCAGCCACCGCTCGCGATTCCCTTCTCACCGACCAGGTCCGGAGCGAGCCTGGTCACGAATGCCCAGCTCTCCTCGAAGATCCGCTCCGCGTCATGGTCCAACGTCGCGACGTGGTAGCTCTGTTCCAGCACGATCTCCTCGACGTCCGTCGACGAGATCCGGCCGAGCACCCGCGCCGAGTCGGCCGGCGGCACGACATGGTCCTCCCGGCTGTGCAGCAGCAGCACCGGACTGGTGACCTGCGGCAGCTCCGTGTCCACGACCTGGAAGAACCGCCGCAGCGAGTGCGCCGCGTGCAGCGGCACCCGGGTGTAGCCCACCTCGTCCACGTCCGGCTTCGCGATGTCCTTGGTGATGCCCGGGACGGACGGCACCAGATGCCGGATCACCGGCAGCGCCTTCGCCGCCAGGCCGTGCACCTTGTTCCCCGGGTTGACGAGCACGATCCCGCTCACCGCGTCGCCGTGCCGGGCCGCGAGCCGCAGCGTCAGCGCGCCGCCCATCGACAGGCCCATGACGAAGACCCGCGCGCAGCGCTCGGTCAGCTCGTGGAGCGCGCGGTCCACCTCCGCGTACCAGTCGTGCCAGGTCGTGAGGCTCATGTCCTGCCAGCGGGTGCCGTGCCCCGGCAGCAGCGGCAGCGACACCGTCAGTCCCTGCGCGGCCAGGAACTCGGCCCAGGGACGCATCGACTGGGGGGAACCGGTGAATCCGTGACAGAGGAGTACGCCGACCTCTCCGCCCTCATGGCGGTACGGTTCGGCTCCAGGAAGGACCGGCACGGGGTCTCCTGTTCGGGTTCGGCATGGAAGAAGGGCTTTCACCGTACGCGACCGGACCGACACCGACCAGGGCCGTTCGCACCAAGGCGTCTCGGGCGCCCCGTTCCCGTGACTCTCCCGCGGCCCGCCCCTCGGGATAAAGTCGTCGTGACGCCGCCCGGAAGAGCGCGGCGGCACACGGAAGGCATGGAGAGTTGATCTACGGCGCAATGAAGTTCTCCCTCGGCGGGTCCCTGAAGCTCGCCTTCAGGCCCTGGGTCGAGGGCCTGGAGAACGTACCCGCCGAAGGACCGGCCATCCTCGCGAGTAACCACCTGTCCTTCTCGGACTCCTTCTTCCTGCCGGCCGTACTCGACCGCAAGGTGACCTTCATCGCCAAGGCCGAGTACTTCACCACTCCCGGCGTCAAGGGCCGGCTGACCGCCGCCTTCTTCAAGGGCGTCGGCCAGCTCCCGGTGGACCGCTCCGGCGCGCGCGGCGCGGGCGAGGCGGCGATCAAGGCCGGTATCGAGGTCATCGAGAGCGGCGGCCTGTTCGGCATCTACCCCGAGGGCACCCGCTCGCCCGACGGCCGGCTCTACCGCGGCAAGCCCGGCGGCCTCGCGCGCGTGGCGCTCGCGACCGGCGCGCCGGTCATCCCGGTCGCCATGATCGACACCGAGAAGATCCAGCCGCCCGGCAAGGTCCTGCCCAAGCTGATGCGCCCCGGCATCCGGATCGGCAAGCCGCTCGACTTCAGCCGCTACCAGGGCATGGACGGCGACCGCTTCATCCTGCGCTCGGTGACCGACGAGGTCATGTACGAGATCATGAAGCTGTCCGGCCAGGAGTACGTGGACATCTACGCCACGGCCGCCAAGCGCCAGATGGCGGAGGCCGAGAAGGCCGCCAAGGAAGCCGTGAAGGAAGAGATCGCGGCACGCGAGGAATCCGGCGCCTGACCCGTCGAGGGGGGCACACACGCGGAACGGCTTACGGGGTACGGGGGCGACGATGGCCAGGCGCGAGCGGGTCGTGCGCATGTCGGTCGAACAACCGCTGTGGCGCGCGCTCGCCGCGTACCGCGTCATCACCCTCGTGTACGCCCTGCTGCTCGGCTTCTTCGGCCGGGACCGCTACGAGCACCCCGCGGTCGCGGCCGGCTACCTCGCCGTCCTGGCCGTGTGGACCCTCGCCACCCTCCCCAAGGTGGCGAACGCGGCGAGCTGCACCCGGCGGTTCCTCGCCGCCGACCTCACCGTCGCCCTCTCCGGCATCCTGCTGACCCCGCTCGCCGACCAGCAGGCGCAGTCCGTCGACGGGCCCACCCTGCCGTCGATATGGACCGCGGGCGCCGTCCTCGCGTACGCGATCAAGGGCGGCTGGCGCTGGGCCGGCCTGGCCTCCTCCCTCGTCGCCGTCGCCAACCTGGTCGAACGCGGCTACCCCAGCCGGGACACCCTGCACAACGTGCTCCTCGTGTGGGTCGCCTCCATCGGCATCGGCTACGTCGTCGAGATCGCCCGCGCCTCCGAGCGCACCCTGGCCCGCGCCCTGGAGATCGAGGCGGCCACCCGCGAACGCGAACGGCTCGCCCGGGACATCCACGACAGCGTGCTCCAGGTGCTCGCCATGGTGCAGCGGCGCGGTACGGCGCTCGGCGGCGAGGCCGCCGAACTGGGCCGGATGGCCGGCGAGCAGGAGGTCGCGCTGCGCACCCTGGTCGCGGGCGGGCTCGTCCGCCCCTCGTACGTCTCCGAGGACGAGTCGGCCGGCGCGGTCGTCCGGCTCGTCGAGGTGGGGGAGGAGCCGGAGGCCGCCGACGCGGCGGGGGAGTCCGGCGAGATCGACCTGCGGACGCTGCTCGCCCCGCGCGCCGGCGCCCGGATCACTCTCGCCGACCCGGGCGCCCCCGTCCCGCTGCCGGCCCCGGCCGCCCGCGAACTGGCCGCCGCCGTCGGCGCCGCCCTGGACAACGTGCGGGTGCACGCGGGCGACGGCGCCCGGGCCTGGATCCTGGTCGAGGACTGGGGCGACGAGGTGATCGTGACCGTACGGGACGACGGCCCCGGCATCCCCGAGGGCCGGCTCGCCCAGGCCGAGGGCGAGGGCCGGATGGGCGTCGCGCTGTCCATCCGGGGCAGACTGCGGGACCTCGGCGGCACCGCCGAGCTGATCTCGGTGCCCGGCCAGGGCACCGAAGTGGAACTGAAGGTCCCGCGCGCGGCGCGGGAGCGGCAAGAACAACGGGGGAAGGCATGAGCGACGTCAGCGAGCACCGGAGCGGCCGGAACGACGCGCAGCCGGGGGCCGAGCGGGCAGGGGCCGAGCGGCCCATCCGCGTCATGGTCGTCGACGACCACCCGATGTGGCGGGACGCCGTCGCCCGTGACCTCGGCGAGGCGGGCCTCGACGTGGTCGCCACCGCCGGCGACGGCGAGCAGGCCGTACGCCGGGCCGCCGCGGCCGCCCCCGACGTCCTCGTCCTCGACCTGAACCTGCCGCTCAAGCCCGGCGTCCGGGTCTGCAAGGAACTCGTCGCCGCCGACCCGCGGCTGCGCGTCCTCGTCCTGTCGGCCAGCGGCGAGCACGCCGACGTCCTGGAGGCCGTGAAGTCCGGCGCCACCGGCTATCTGCTGAAGTCGGCCAGCACGGAGGAACTGCTCGACGCGGTCCGCCGCACCGCCGTCGGCGACCCCGTCTTCACCCCCGGCCTGGCCGGCCTGGTCCTCGGCGAGTACCGGCGGCTCGCCGCCACGCCCGCCCCGGCGCCCGGCGCCGGCGCCCCCGACGCGCCCCGGCTCACCGAACGGGAGACCGAGGTGCTGCGCCTGGTCGCCAAGGGCCTGAGCTACAAGCAGATCGCCGAACGGCTCGTCATCTCGCACCGCACGGTGCAGAACCACGTCCAGAACACCCTCGGCAAGCTCCAGCTGCACAACCGCGTGGAGCTCGTCCGGTACGCCATCGAGCGGGGCCTCGACGGCGCCTGACGGGCCCGCGCCCGGCCGGGCCCCTATATTCGCCCGTGGGCGGAGATCCGCCCGCAGGCAGAGCAGTCCGGCGCACCACCCGGAGGGGCCCGTGGAAATCCTGGCGTTCGGTGTCCAGGCGGACGAGAAGCCGCTCATCGAGCAGGCCTTCGCCGCGAGCCGGCACGAGGTCCGCTGCCTCGACGTGTTCCTCACCGCGGACACCGCCCCCATCGCGGCCGGCTACGAGGTCATCTCGACCAGCGTCAACGCCAGCCTCGACCACCGGGTGCTGCAGACCCTCGCGGCCGGCGGCACCCAGATGGTCGCCCAGCGCTCCACCGGCTTCAACAACATCGACCTGGAGGTGGCCGAGCGCCTCGGCCTCACCGTCGCCCGGGTGTCCTCCTACTCGCCGTACTCCGTCGCCGAGTTCGCCTGGACCCTCGCCATGGCCGTCAACCGGCGGATCGTCCGCGCCGCCATCCGGACCCGCGACTTCGACTTCCGGCTCGACGGGCTGATGGGCCGTGACCTGCACGGCCGGACCGTCGGCGTGGTCGGCACCGGGAAGATCGGCGAGGCGTTCACCCGGATCGCCCACGGCTTCGGCATGCGCCTGCTCGGCTGGGACATCGCCGAGAACCCCGCCTGCCGGGAACTCGGCATGACGTACGTGGAGAAGGAACGGCTGTTCGCCGAGGCCGATCTGATCAGCCTGCACGTCCCGCTGCTCCCCGCCACCCACCACCTCGTCGACGCCGCCGCCCTGCGCGCGATGAAGGACGACGCCATCCTGGTGAACTCCAGCCGGGGCGGACTCGTCGACGCCGCGGCCCTGGTCGGCGAACTGCGCGCGGGCCGCTTCACCGGCGTCGGCCTCGACGTCTACGAGGCCGAGGCCGGACTCTTCTTCCTCGACAAGTCCCTCGCGGGCATCGCCGACGACACCCTGGCCCGTCTGATGACCTTCCCGAACGTACTGGTCACCTCGCACCAGGCGTACTACACCGCCG
Organism: Streptomyces laurentii; assembly: GCF_040635425.1. NCBI lineage: Bacteria > Bacillati > Actinomycetota > Actinomycetes > Kitasatosporales > Streptomycetaceae > Streptomyces > Streptomyces laurentii. The sequence continues at coordinate 106,272 of NZ_JBEYHT010000010.1, forward strand.
ACGCGGTCCGGCAGATCATCGAGACGACGGTCGGCAACGTCCTCGACTACCTGGCGGGGCGACGCGGCGAGAACGTCCTCGTCCCGCGCGTCGCCTGAGGTTGTTCACACCAGGACGCCCGCGAGCAGCGACGCGGTGATCGCCGCGCCCTCCCGGGTCAGCACCGACTCCGGGTGGAACTGCACCGCCGCGAACCCGGGCCCGCGCAGCGCGTGCACCTCCCCGGTCGCCGCGTCCCGGCTCACCTCGATCCGGTGCAGCGCCAGTTCCGTCGCCGCCGCGTCGTCGCAGCGCGCGGTGAAGCTGTTGTAGAAGCCGACGGTCCGCTCCTGCCCGAACAGGTCGATCCGGGTCTGCGCGCCCTGGAACGGGGTCCGCTTCCGTACGATCTCCAGGCCCAGCTCCGCCGCGATCAGCTCGTGCCCGAGGCACACGCCCAGCAGACCGTGCCCGCCTCCGTGTCCGCGGCCGCGCAGCAGGTCCGCCGTCAGACCGCGCAGGAACCGCATCTTCGGGTCGGCCGCGTCCGACGGATCGCCCGGCCCCGGGCCGAGCACCACCGGCCCCTCGTGCGCGAGCGCCGGCTCCCGCAGCCCCGGCTCGTCGTAACGCAGCACCGACACCTCCAGGCCGGAGGAGCGCAGCAGATGCGCCAGCATCGCGGTGAAGGTGTCCTCCGCGTCGATCACCAGGGCGTGCCCCGACAGCTCCGCCGACCGGGCCTGCATCCGCAGCCAGAACGGCGCCAGGTCGGCCCGCCGCGCGTCCAGCGCCGCCCGTACCCGCGGATCGTCGGCCAGCCGCGGCCGCCCCGCGCCCGTGTCCGGGCCCGCGTCCCCGCCGGGCACCGACTCCGCCGCCGGCCGGCCCTCCCGTACGCCCAGCGCCGCGAGCACCCCCGCCGCCTTGGCGTGCGTCTCGGCGACCTCGCCCGCCGGGTCGGAGTGCCGCACCAGCGTCGCGCCGACCGGCAGCCGCAGCGTGCCGTCGGCCGCGATGTCGGCGGTCCGGATGAGGATGGGGGAGTCCAGCGTCTGCGCCCCGGACGCGTCGGTGCCGAGCAGCGCCAGCGCGCCCGCGTAGTAGCCGCGGCCGCCGGCCTCGTGGCGCTCGACGACCCGGCAGGCGTTCTGCACCGGCGAGCCCGTGACGGTCGCCGCGAACATCGTCTCGCGCAGCACCTCGCGCACGTCGAGCGTGGACCGGCCGCGCAGCTCGTACTCCGTATGGGCGAGGTGCGCCATCTCCTTCAGCCGGGGCCCGATCACCACCCCGCCCTGGTCGCCGACCGTGCACATCATCTTCAGTTCCTCGTCGACCACCATCGAGAGCTCCTCGGTCTCCTTGCGGTCGGCGAGGAAGGAGAGCAGCCCCTCGGGGGTCGGTGCGGTGCCCGCCGGGTAGCGGAAGGTGCCGCTGATCGGGTTCATCACGACCGTCCCGCCCGACATCCGCACGTGCGCCTCGGGGCTGGCCCCGACCAGGGTGCGCTCGCCGGTGTGCACGACGAAGGTCCAGTACGCGCCCCGCTCGCCCACCAGCAGCCGTCGGAACAGCGCCAGCGCGTCGGCCCGGCCGAAGCCCGGGACGCTCCCGGTGAAGGTGCGCCGGATGACGAAGTTGGCGCCCTCGCCGCGCCCGATCTCCTCGTCGATCACTTGCCGCACGATCCGCGCGTACGCCTCGTCGTCGATGTCGAAGCCGCCGCCCTCGACCCGCACGGCGTGCTCCGGCAGCGCCGCGAGCACCTCGGCGAGGGGCAGCTCGTACGCCTCCTCGGCGACCAGCACGGACAGCGGGGTGCCGTCGTCGCGGACGTCGAAGCCGCGCTCGCGGATCTGCCGGAACGGGACGAGCGCCAGCGCGGGCCGCTCGCCCACCGGCAGCTCGGCCAGCCGGCCGGCCTCGTGCACCGGGCCGATCAGCACCTCGACGGTGTCGTGGTCCCGGCCGGGGGTGCGCCGGCGCAGCAGCGCGAACGGCCGGCAGCCGGCGTCGAGGAGACGGGACAGTACGGGGTGGCGGGGAGGACGGGCCATGGCGGGGGTTCCTTCCTTCGGTGGACCGGGGAGGGGTCTTCGAAGGGCCTGCGGGAGAGGAACGGCCTCGCGGGCGCGGTGCCCGGATACGAGAAAGGCCGCCTCTCGGGCGGCCTTCGCGTGGACTGGGGTACGCGCAGTCAGTGGGCCGCCGGATGAGCGGTCCACCACCAGTTCTGGACTGTTTGCGCGAACATGGCGCCGATCGTAGCGCACGATCCGGTCACAACCGGTCACCTTCGTCTCATCCCTCGGTCACCGGAGTGGACGAACGCCGCGTACCCGTACTGTTGAGGCGTGACCGTGAACGCTGATTTCCACGCCGTCGCCGCTCCGGCGACCTGGCGAGACCTGCCCGCGGCGCAGCAGCCCGAGTACCCCGATGCCGAGGCGCTGCGCGATGTCGTCGCGGAGCTCCAGAGCTATCCCCCCCTCGTCTTCGCCGGCGAGTGCGACCAGCTGCGCGCCCGGATGGGAGCCGTCGCCCGTGGCGAGGCGTTCCTGCTCCAGGGCGGCGACTGCGCCGAGGCCTTCGACGGGGTGTCCGCCGACCACATCCGGGCCAAGCTGAAGACGCTGCTCCAGATGAGCGCCGTCCTCACCTACGCGGCTTCCGTGCCGGTGGTGAAGGTCGGCCGGATCGCCGGGCAGTACTCCAAGCCCCGCTCCAAGTCCACCGAGACCCGCGACGGGGTGACGCTCCCGACCTACCGGGGCGACTCCGTCAACGGCTTCGACTTCACCGAGGCCGCCCGGATCCCGGACCCCGAGCGCCTGAAGCGGATGTACCACGCGTCCGCCTCCACGCTGAACCTGGTCCGCGCCTTCACCACCGGCGGTTACGCCGACCTGCGCCAGGTGCACGCCTGGAACCAGGACTTCGTGCGGTCGTCGCCGTCGGGCCAGCGCTACGAGCAGCTGGCGCGCGAGATCGACAACGCGCTGAACTTCATGAAGGCCTGCGGCACCGACCCGGCCGAGTTCCGCGCGGTGGAGTTCTTCGCCTCGCACGAGGCGCTGCTCCTCGACTACGAGGGCGCGCTGACGCGTACCGACTCGCGCACCGGGGAGCTGTACGACACCTCCGGCCACATGGTCTGGATCGGCGAGCGCACCCGGCAGCTCGATCACGCGCACGTCGAGTTCGCCTCGAAGATCCGCAACCCGATCGGCATCAAGCTCGGCCCGACGACGACGGCCGAGGAGGCGCTGACGTACGTGGACCGGCTGGACCCGGACCGCGAGCCCGGGCGGCTGACCTTCATCGTCCGCATGGGCGCCGACAAGGTCCGCGACAAGCTGCCCGAGCTGGTCGAGAAGGTCACCGCCTCCGGCGCGACCGTCGCCTGGGTGACCGACCCGATGCACGGCAACACCTTCGAGGCGGCCTCCGGCCACAAGACCCGCCGCTTCGACGACGTGCTCGACGAGGTCAAGGGCTTCTTCGAGGTCCACAAGGCGCTCGGCACCCACCCGGGCGGCATCCACGTCGAGCTGACCGGCGACGACGTCACCGAGTGCGTGGGCGGCGGCGACGAGATCTTCGTCGACGACCTGCACCAGCGCTACGAGACGGCCTGCGACCCGCGGCTCAACCGCAGCCAGTCGCTGGACCTGGCCTTCCTGGTGGCGGAGATGTACCGCGACCAGTAAGTCCTGACCTGCGGCGATGGGGCACGGATCATTGTGATCCGTGCCCCACTGCCGTATCCAGGGCTTCTGTCCCCCTGCCGTCCCAGGTAAGGTGAGGTTTACCTTATCGATCTCGGCGGGAGGTGGACCGCGTGTACGTGTGCTCGTGCTTCGGCGTCACGGAGCGGCAGGTGAAGCAGCATGCGGAGGCCGGCGCCTGCACGCCCCGCCAGATCGCCTCGGCGTGCAAGGCGGGCACGGACTGCGGTTCGTGCGTCCGCCGGATCCAGGCCCTCCTCGGCCGGGGCGCCTGCCCGCGCCGTGAACTGCTCGACAGCGGCCGCCCGGCTCTGACGGCGGAGGCGCCGGAGGACGCGGTGGTGGCTCCGGAGACTCCCGGGGCTCCCGAGGTGACGGAGTCGCCCGGGATTCCCGCGCAGGCGCCCGTCCAGGTGCCGGCCCTGATGCCGGTCCGGCTCGCGGTCCTGCCCGACGCCGCGTAGGACCCTCTCGGTGGGCTCCGTCAGCTCGGCTGCTCGATGAGCGTCGAGACGTAGAGCGCCTCGCCCAGGGACTCGATCAGCTCCAGCTGGGTGTCGAGGTAGTCGATGTGGTGCTCCTCGTCCGCCAGGATCTCCTCGAAGATGTTGGCCGAGGTGATGTCGCCCTTGGCCCGCATGACCTCGATCCCGCGCTTGAGACGGTCGATCGCCTCCACCTCGACCTGCCGGTCCGCCTCGAACATCTCGCCGACCGTCTGTCCCACCCGGACGTGGAAAAGCCGCTGGTAGTTGGGCAGGCCGTCGAGCATCAGGATGCGCTCGGTCAGCTTGTCCGCGTGCTTCATCTCGTCCATGGACTCCTCGCGCGTGTACTTCGCGAGTTTGGTCCAGCCCTTGTTGTCCTGGATGCGGTAGTGCAGCCAGTACTGGTTGATCGCGGTCAGCTCGCCGGTCAGCTGCTCGTTGAGGAATTCGAGGACCTCGGGGTCGCCCTGCATCGCTTCGGGATCCCTTCCACGCATGTCGGTGCCGCCACTGGGCAGGATGGCCGCATCCTTGCAGCAGGCTTGAGTGACGTCCAGTAAGTGCAGGCTTACTAGTAGTTGTCCGAATCGTCGGTATATTCCTGGGATGTCGAAGCATGGCTGGTCATGACCACCCCTCGCGGTCTGTCACCATGGATGACATGGGTCAGCCGGAGGAGGGCGGAGCACGCCGGGAAACAGCAGTGGCGGCGTCGGAGCTCCCCCCGGGGCAGCGGCTCCAGCGCGGCTGGCCGGTGACTCACTACGGACCCGTTCCCCGCTTCAAGCCCGACCGCTGGGACTTCCGCGTCTTCGGGGCGACCGCCGACGGTGACAAGCATGTCTGGAACCACGAGGAGTTCTCGGCGCTGCCCTTCGCCACCGTCGTGGCGGATCTGCACTGCGTGACCAAATTCAGCATGCTGGGGTCCGAATGGGGCGGCGTGCCCGCCCGGACGATCCTGGAGCTGGCGCCGCCCGCGCCGCAGGTCACCCATGTGATGGTGTGGGCCGAATACGGCTACAGCGCCAATCTGCGGCTCGCCGACTTCACCGCCGAGCGCACCATTTTCGCCACCCATAAAGACGATGAGCTGCTCACCGCCGAGCACGGTTTCCCGCTGCGTCTCGTGGTGCCGCACCTGTACGCCTGGAAGGGCCCGAAGTGGGTGCGGGGCATCGAGTACATGGCCGCCGACCGGCGGGGCTTCTGGGAGGAGCGCGGCTACCACAACCTCGGAGATCCGTGGCGGGAGCAGCGCTACTCGTACCAGGAGGAGCCGGGCGACGGCCCCGAACTCTGACGACTCCGGCGACCCCGACGGCCCTGTGACGATGCCGACGGGTCAGTGGAACTGGTGGACGACCGCGTGACCCTTGCCGCGGCCGATCATCCACTTGTTGACCGGCGTGGTGATGACGAAGGCGAGCGCCAGCGAGGCCGCCAGTGAGATCCAGAACAGCGCGTCGGACAGCGTCGCGTCCATGGCTCCCGGCCACAGGACGATGAAGCCGTTGTCGATGATCTCCATGACCGCGATGGAGACGGTGTCGGCGGCGAGCGCGATCGGCAGGGCGCTCTTGAAGTCGAGGCCGGCCTTCAGGACGCCACGCATCGTGAGCGTGTAGCCGAAGACGAACGCCAGGATGATCGCGAGCACCATCGTCGGCAGGTTGCCCCAGCCGAGCGCGGTGCCGATGACCATGCCGAGCACCTCACCGATGGCGCAGCCGGTGAGGCAGTGCAGCGTGGCCTGCGCGGCCATGGCCCAGGACGCCGGGCCGTGACCGCTGTGGCCGGTGTGGGCGGCATGACCCGCGTGGTTCGCGTGGTCCGTGTGGCCTGTGTGATCTGCGTGTGCGGTGTGGTCGGTGTGGTCCATCGGGGCCGTGTGGCCGTCGTGTCCCTGGTGGTGGTTGTGGTGCTCGTGCGGGGTGTGCTGCTCGTGCTGCATGGGAGCCCCCAAAGTGCGATGACCGTTCCTGCCTGGCTCGGGAACGTTATACCCCCCTGGGGTATTCCTCAATCGAAAATTCCCTGATCCTGCCTGCTCAGGCCATCGAACGGGGTCAGCCGCGCAGCTTCTTCAGCAGCTCCACATCGGCCTTGTGGCCCTGCGTCCCGCCCGGCGTCTCGATGATCAGCGGGACGCCGGCGGTCGCCGGATGCCGCAGCAGGCTGCCGAACGCCTCCTGGCCGATGTGTCCCGCGCCGATGTTCGCGTGCCGGTCCTTGTGCGCGCCCACGACGTCCTTCGAGTCGTTGGCGTGGATCAGCTTCAGCCGGCCCTCGCCGACCACCGCCACCAGCTCGTCGAGCGTGCGTGCGGCACCGTCCGGGCCGGTCAGATCGTGGCCCGCGGCGAAGATATGGCAGGTGTCCAGGCAGATGCCGAGCTTCGGGTGCCGGTCCAGCGCGTCGAAGTACGGACCGAAGTCCTCCGCGCGCGAGCACAGCGAGGACCCCTGCCCGGCCGTCGACTCCAGGAGCAGGAACGGGTCGTCGTCGTGCGTCAGCTCGTCCAGCAGCGGCAGCACCCGCTCCCGTACCTGTGCCAGCGCCTCGGCCCGCGGCCGTCCCCCGGTCGCCGAGCCGGTGTGCACCACGACGCCCCCGGCGCCGATCGCCCGGCCGCGGCGCAGCGAGTGCCGCATCGACTCCACCGACTTCTCCACGGTGGCCTCGGTGTGCGAGCCGAAGTTGATCAGATACGGGGCGTGCACCCAGGCCGACAGGCCCTGGTCCGCGCAGCCGGCCCGGAACAGCTCGTCCTGGGCCGGGTTGCCGGTGGGGGTGGCCCAGCCGCGCGGGTTGGCGACGAAGACCTGCACGGCCTCGGCGCCCAGCTCGCGCGCGTAGCCGAGACCGGTGGTGGCGAGGCCGCCGGCCACGGGGACATGGCCGCCGACGGGGTTGCGCATGATGGTTCAGAGTCCCTTGATCGTGAGGGTGACGGCGGAGCCCTCCGGGGCCTGCTGCCCGCCGGGAACGGACTGGGCGGTGACCTCGTCGCCGAGGAACGGGAAGGTCTTGGAGATCTTCACCGTGAAGCCCGCGGCCTCCAGCGCGCCCTTCGCCTCGTCCGTGCCGCGCCCGACGACGTCCGGTACGGGGACCATCCGGGGGCCCTTGGAGACGGTGAGCGTGAGGGTGTCGCCCTTGGCGGCCCGGCTGCCCACGGCCAGCGACTGCGCGGCGACCGCGCCCGCGTCCACGGGCGACTCGACCCGCTCCGGCGCGACCGTCACCTTCAGGCCGGCCTTCTGGAGCGTGGCCGTGGCCTCCGGCACCGACTGCCCGGTGACGTCCGGGACCGGCACGGGCACGCCCTTGCTGACCTGGAGCGCGATCGCCGAGTCGGGAGCGCGCTCGGTACCGGGCTCCGGATCGGAGCCGATCACCGCGTCCTGCGCGACGGACTCGCTGAAGGCGTACGTGACCACACCGGGCGCGAGCCCCTCGTCGGCCAGCCGCTTCCGCGCCACGCCGAGCGGGACGCCCTTGAGGTTCGGGACCTTCACGATCTCCGGCCCGCGGGACAGGGTGAGCACCACCCGGCCGTTGCCGCGGATCCGCTCGCCGGGCGCCGGGTCGGCGGCCATGACGGTGCCGCGCTCGTACACGTCGCTGAACGAGCGCTCGGTCCCGCCGACCTCCAGGCCCGCGTCGCCGAGGCGCCGGGTGGCCTCGGACTCGGTCTGGCCGAGGACGGCCGGGACCCGGGTGAACTGGCCGGAGTTGATGTACCAGACGCCGGTCCCGATGCCGAGGGCGAGCAGGACGGCGGTGACGATCAGGAACGGCCCGCGCGGGACCCGGCGACCCGACCCCGGGCCGGACCTCGATCCCGATCCCGATCCCGAGCCCGATCCGGACCCGGGCCGGGACGCGGGGGAGGCGGCGGGCACGGGCGTGGGCAGCACGCTGGTGTGCTCCACGGGCAGCGGCCGGACCCGCGGGATCACGCTGGTCCGCGCGTCCGCGTCCGTCTCGCCTTGGCCGGCCGCCGTGCCCGGGGTGTGCTCGGGGTCCTTGGCCTGCGGCGGTACGGCGTCCAGCTGGGCGTCGTCGAGCCGGGCGCGCGCCTCGCGGACCCGGGCGAGCAGCGCGACCGCGTCGGCGGGCCGGGCCTCGGGATCGCGGGCCGTCGCGGCCGCCACCAGCGCGTCCAGCTCGGGGGCGAGCCCCGGGACGGCGGCGGACGGGGCGGGCATGTCGTCGCGCAGGTGCCGGTAGAGCACCTGGGCGGGGGTGTCGCCGGTGTACGGCTTGGCGCCGGTCAGCATCTCGTACAGGACGACCCCGCACGCGTACACGTCGGTCCGGGTGTCGGCGCTGCCGTCCTCGATCTGCTCCGGCGCGAGGTACGACACGGTGCCGAGGACCGCGCCGGTGCTGTCGGTGGTCGTGCCCACGGCCCGCACCAGCCCGAAGTCGGCGACCTTGACCCGGCCGTCGTCCCCGATCAGGACGTTCTCCGGCTTCATGTCGCGGTGCACGAACCCGGCCCGGTGCGCGGCGCCGAGCGCGGCGAGGACCGGCTCCAGGACGTCGAGCGCCGCCCGCGGCCGCAGCGCGCCGCGCTCGCGCAGCACGTCCCGCAGGGTGCAGCCGGCCACGTACTCCATGGCCAGATAGACGTACGCGCCCTCCGCGCCCTGGTCGAAGACCCCGACGACGTTGGGGTGCGCGAGGCGGGCGACGGACTTCGCCTCCCGCATGAAGCGCTCCACGAACGCGGCGTCCGTGGCGAGGTCCGGGTGCATCACCTTGAGCGCCAGCTCACGGTCGAGCCGGGTGTCCACGGCCCGGTAGACCGTGGCCATCCCGCCGACGGCGATGCGCGCGTCGACGCGGTAGCGGCCGTCGAGCAGCCGCCCGACGAGGGGGTCCTGAAGGGTCGTGTCCACGTCGTCGAGTCTACGAGGGCCCGGCCGTCCCCCCGCCCGCCCGGCCCGGCTCTGCAGCGCTTCTGTGACGTGCCCGTTTCCCGCCGGAGAGCGGGCACGCCAGGGCGGCCGGACGGGCCCCCGGGCGCTCAGAACGCCGGGCGTTCCGGGTCGAGCCGGGCCCGGCCCTCGTGCGGCGAGGAGGCCTGCGCGAAGTGCCGGCGCGGGATCCGCCCGGCCCGGTGCGCGAGCCGCCCCGCCTCGACCGCGTGCCGCATCGCCCCGGCCATGAGCACCGGATCCTGCGCCCGGGTCACGGCCGAGGCCAGCATCACCGCCGCGCACCCCAGCTCCATCGCGAGGGCCGCGTCCGACGCCGTGCCCGCGCCCGCGTCGAGGATGACCGGCACTCCCGCGCCCGCGGTGATCAGCTCGAAGTTGTGCGGGTTGCGGATGCCGAGCCCGGAGCCGATGGGCGAGCCGAGCGGCATGACCGCCGCGCAGCCCACGTCCTCCAGCTTCCGGGCGAGCACCGGGTCGTCGTTGGTGTACGGCAGCACCGTGAAGCCGTCGTCGACCAGCGTCTCCGCCGCGTCGAGCAGCTCCACCGGGTCCGGCAGCAGGGTCCGCTCGTCGGCGATGACCTCCAGCTTGATCCAGTCGGTGCCGAGCGCCTCCCGCGCGAGCCGCGCGGTCAGCACCGCCTCGCCCGCCGTGAAGCAGCCGGCCGTGTTCGGCAGGACCCGGATGTTCCGCCGCGTGAGGACGGACAGCACGGACCCGCGCACCGTCGGGTCGAGGCGGCGCATGGCGACCGTGGTCAGCTCCGTGCCGCTGGCGGCGAGGGAGCGGTCGAGCACGTCGAGGCTGGGCGCCCCGCCGGTGCCCATGATCAGGCGGGAGGAGAACTCCGTACCGCCGAGCAGGAAGGTGTCGTCGGACATCGCGTTCAGCCTCCCTGCACCGCGGTGAGGATCTCCACCCGGTCGCCCTCGCCGAGCCGGGTCGCCGCCCACGCGCCGCGCGGGACGACGGTCTCGTTGACGGCGGCGGCGACCCCGGAACGGGCCGGGGCGAGCTCGGCGACCAGGTCGTCGAGGGTGGCCGGGCCGGTCAGCGTCCGGGCCCGGCCGTTGACGGTCACGGTCACGGTGGCGGTGACGTCGGGGGTCATACGTACTCCAGGGGCGTGGGCGCGAAACGGCGGACGGTGAACGGGCGGGCCACGTCCGGCAGCGTGCCGGCGGTCAGTGCCTCCGCCATCGCGTCGCCGGTGACGGGGGCGAGCAGCACCCCGTTGCGGTGGTGCCCGGTCGCGAGGTGCAGTCCGGGCAGCGTGCTCGGGCCGAGCAGCGGCGCGTTGTCGGGGGAGCCGGGCCGCAGCCCGGCGCGGGTCTCGGTGAGCGGCAGCTCGGTGATGCCGGGCATCAGCTCGTGCGCGTCGCGCAGCAGCTCGTACACCCCGCCCGCGGTCACCGTCGTGTCGAAGCCCTGCTCCTCGGTGGTGGCGCCGACGACCAGCTCGCCGTTCTCGCGCGGCACCAGGTACACGTGGCTGCCGCGGACCATCGCGCGCACGGTCCGGGACAGGAACGGCGCGTACGCGGGCGGCACCCGCAGCCGCAGCACCTGCCCCTTCACCGGCCGGACGGGCGGCACCGCGTGCGCCGGTATCCCGTCGAGCCGGCCGCTCAGACTGCCCGCGGCGAGCACCACCTGGCCGGCCGCCACCGCGGTGCCGTCCGCGAGGTCCGCGCCCGCGGCCCGGTCCCGTACGACCGTGAGCCGCTCGGCCCGCGCGCGGTGGAACACCACCCCGGCCCGCTCGCACGCCACCACCAGCGCGTCCGCGAGCCGCCGCGGGTCGACCTGGTGGTCGCCGTCCACCCGTAGCCCGCCGCGTACCCCCGGCGCGAGCATCGGCTCCAGACGCCGGCACTCGCGGCCGCTCAGCCACTCGGCGGCGAGCCCGCAGCGGCGCTGCAGCGCGTGCAGTTCGCGCAGGTGCGCCCGGTCGTCGGCGTCGAGCGCGACCGCGAGGGTGCCGCAGGCGCGGTAGCCGACGTCCAAGCCGCCGGTGGCCTCGGCGAGTTCGGCGACGAAGGCGGGATAGCGGCGCGCCGAGGCGAGGTTGAGGCCGAGGAGGGTCTCCTCGCCGTAGTGGAGTTCGGTGACGGCGGCGAGCATGCCGGCCGCCACCCGGGCGGCCCCGCCGCCCGGTTCGGGATCGGCCACGGTGGTGCGCAGCCCGCGCTGCGCGGCCCGCCAGGCCGTGACCAGGCCGATGATCCCGCCCCCGATGACGAGGACGTCGGCGGTGTGCGACGACGTACCGGATGTGCCGGAATCACCGGAATCACCGGAATCACCGGAATCACCGGAATCACCGGAACGGCCTTGAGGTGACGTACTGGATGTACGCGGCATGGGCGTCCAGCCCCTCCCTTCGCCGGCATGACCCGGATCAGGTTCGTACGGTCGGAGGCCGGCCAGCCTCCCTCTCAGCCCGGTGCGTCCGGGCTCCCGCGAGTGCTCTACGGCCGCCAGACTAGCCCTCGCCCGGACGTGCGCCACAGGCCCCTCTCTCCGTCTCCGTTTTCTGACGGAGCGTCAGGTGCGTAAGGTGGCCGGGTGAGCGAGCAGAAGCAGGTACCCCACCACGTCGTGATCGCCGGTGCCGGAATGGCGGGCGTCCAGACCGCCGTCGCCCTGCGCGAACAGGGCTTCACCGGCCCCGTCACCCTCATCGGCGCCGAGCCGCACCAGCCCTACGACCGGCCCCCGCTGTCCAAGGCCGTCCTCCTCGGCAAGGCCGAGGACTCCGCCTTCGACATCGACTTCGACTCCCTCGACATCGCCCTCCGCCTGGGCGTCGAGGTCACCGGACTGCGCCCCGGCGACCACGAGATCGACACCGAGTCCGGCCCCGTCCCGTACGACACCCTCGTCGTCGCCACCGGCGCCCACCCGCTCACCCTGCCCGGCGGCGAGGGCGTCCCCGGCGTCCACCTGCTGCGCACCCTCGACGACGCCGGCCGCCTCGGCGCCGTCCTCAAGGCCCGGCACGACGTCGTCGTGGTCGGCGCCGGCTGGATCGGCGCCGAGTTCGCCACCGCCGCGCGCGAGGCCGGCTGCGCCGTCACCGTCGTCGAGGCCGCCGACCGGCCGCTGGCCGGTGCCCTGCCCGCCGAGGTCACCGCCCCGATGGTCCGCTGGTACGCCGAGAGCGGCGCCGATCTGCGGCTCAACGCGCGCGTGGACCGCGTCGAACCGGGCCGCGTCGTCCTCGCCGAGGGCGCCGAACGCTCCGGCGAGCGCACCGACCTGCCCGCCGACGCCGTCGTCGTCGGCATCGGCGCCCGTCCCGACACCGGCTGGCTGGCCGGCTCCGGCGTCGCCCTCGACCCGAACGGCGCGGTCACCGCCGACGACCGGCTGCGCACCTCGCTGCCCGACGTGTACGCGGTCGGAGACTGCGCCTCCTTCCCCTCCGCCCGCTACGGCACCCGGCTCCTCGTCCACCACTGGGACAACGCCCTCCAGGGCCCCCGTACGGTCGCCGCCGACATCGTCGCCACGACCTCGGGCACGGGCACGGCCTCGGACGCGGAAACAGGTGGGGTGCCGCCGTACGACCCGGTGCCCTACTTCTGGTCCGAGCAGTTCGGCCGCTTCGTCCAGTACGTCGGCCATCACGCCGACGCCGACACCCTGCTGTGGCGCGGCGACCCGGCCGACCCGGCGTGGAGCGTGCTGTGGCTGCGCGACGGCGTCGCCGTGGCGCTGCTCGCCGTCGGCCGCCCCCGCGATCTCGCCCAGGGCCGCCGGCTGATCGAGGGCGGCGCGGAAGTCGACCCGGTGAAGGCCGCAGACCCGGCCGTCCCCCTGAAGGCGGCACTCGGGTAGGGCCCGACTACCGACTGTCAGTCCGGGATGGCACGCTTGTCCCGTGACCGAGATTGACGCAAGAATTGATGCTCTCGTCCCCTCCTGGCTCTACCTCCCCGACATCGCGGAGCTCCTCGACATCGAGGTGACGCGCGTCCGGCAGATGGTCAAGGAGGGCCAGCTCATCGCCGTACGCCGCGGGGAGAACAACGCGCTCCAGGTACCCGCCGCCTTCATTCAGGACGGCCATGTGGTCAAGGGCCTCGTCGGCACCCTGACCCTCCTCAAGGACGACGGCTTCACCGACGAAGAGATGCTGGAGTGGCTGTTCACTCCGGACCCGAGCCTGCCCGGCACCCCCGCGCAGGCCCTCGGCGAGAATCGCGGCACGGAGGTGAAGCGCCGCGCCCAGGCGCTCGCCGTCTGACCCACGCACACACCCGTACGACCGCGCCCGTCCGTCCGTACGCCTCACCCGCGTACGGACGGACGGGCTCCGCGGACGCCGGCCGGCCCCCTCGGGAGCGGTGGCCCGCCCGGCGCCACCCGATGGGGGGAACCATGCCCACGCCGTCCCGCACCGCACCGCGCGCCCGGCTCGCCGACGCCCGGCTCTACCTGTGCACCGACGCCCGCAAGCGCCAGGGCGACCTGCCCGACTTCCTCGACGCCGTGCTCTCCTCCGGTGTGGACGTCGTCCAGCTCCGCGACAAGGGCATGGAGGCGGGCGAGGAACTCGACCACCTGGCCGTCCTCGCCGACGCCTGCCGCCGCCACGGCACCCTCCTCGCCGTCAACGACCGCGCCGACGTCTCCCACGCCATCCGCTCCGACGTGCTGCACCTCGGCCAGGGCGACCTGCCGGTGCCGGCCGCCCGCGCGATCCTCGGCGACGACGTGCTGATCGGCCGCTCCTGCCACGCCGAGCCGGAGGTCGCCGCGGCCGCCGCCGAACCGGGCGTGGACTACTTCTGCACCGGGCCCTGCTGGCCCACCCCCACCAAGCCCGGACGGTACGCGCCGGGCCTCGGCCTCGTGCGGTACGCGGCGAGCCTGGCCCAGGACCGGCCCTGGTTCGCCATCGGCGGCATCGACGAGACCAACCTGGACGAGGTGCTCGACGCGGGCGCCCGCCGGATCGTGGTCGTCCGCGCGCTCACCGAGGCCGCCGACCCCGCCGCGGCCGCCGCCTCCCTCGCCCGACGCGTCCGCGAGCGCGACGCGGAGCCCGCGCCGGTGGCCTGAGCGTCCTGAGCTCTACCGGCGCGGGGGCTCGTCGGGCCCGGCGACGGCCGGCCCGATCCCCGCGGGCGGAGGGGCGACGGCGAGAGCGACCGCCTCCCCGGCGGTCCCGGCCTCACCGATCGGCCTCGTGGCGGCGTGCGCGGGGCGTCCCTCCCAAGCCCCGACCCTGAACCGCGCCCGAACGGGACCCGAACAGGACCCGAACCCCGCCCCTCGCCGCGTGCCCGGCAGGTGTCCCGCGGGTGTCCACAAAGCGGACACGGTCCCGCTCCGCACCGGGCCCCGTCTAACCTGCCCGTATGGCCCTTGGTACCGCTTCCGTCCGTCCGGACCGCGCACGCACGGTCCGCGACATCCTCGCCTCCGGCGGGACCTCGTACTCGTTCGAGTTCTTCGCGCCGCGCAGCGAGAAGAGCGAGCAGAGCCTCTGGAACGCCATGCGCCGCATCGAGGCGGTCGCGCCGAGCTTCGTCTCCGTGACGTACGGGGCCGGCGGCTCCACGCGCGGCGGCACCGTCAAGGCCACCCAGAAGATCGCCTCCGACACCACGCTCACCCCGGTCGCCCATCTGACCGCGGTCGACCATTCCGTCGCCGAGCTGCGCAACGTCCTCGGCCGGTACGCCGACGTCGGCATCCGCAACATGCTCGCCGTCCGCGGCGACCCGCCCGGCGACCCGCTGGGCGAGTGGGTGGCCCACCCCGAGGGCGTCCACTACGCCGCCGACCTGGTCCGGCTGATCAAGGAGTCGGGCGACTTCTGCGTCGGCGTCGCCGCCTTCCCCGAGATGCACCCGCGCTCCACCGACTGGGACACCGACGTCCGGCACTTCGTGGACAAGTGCCGGGCCGGCGCGGACTACGCCATCACCCAGATGTTCTTCGATCCGGAGGCGTATCTGCGCCTGCGCGACAGCGTGGAGAAGGCCGGCTGCGACACGCCGATCATCCCCGAAGTCATGCCCGTGATCAGCGTGAAGACCCTGGAGCGGCTGCCCGTTCTGAGCAACGCGGCCTTCCCGGCGGACGTGAAAGACCGCATCCTCGCGGTGAAGGACGATCCGGCCGCTGTACGCTCCTTGGGGATCGAGTTCGCGACCGGGTTCTGCGCGCGGCTGCTCTCCGAGGGTGTCCCCGGACTGCACTTCATCACGCTCAACAACTCCGTGGCGACGCTCGAGATCTACGAAAATCTCGGACTGCACCAGCAGTCCTGACCGGCCGTACCCGCCCTGACCCGCGGCGGAGGCCGAAGGAGAGGGGCGGGCATGGGGTGGACGGTCCTCTACATCGCGTTCGGAGTGGTGGCGCTCTGGCTGCTCGGTGAAGTGCTGCTGCAGTACAAGGCGCGGCTGCGCTGGCGACTGCTCGCCTTCGGCGGCTTCCTGGGCGTGGTCCTGGGCGTGCTGCTGCCCTCCGTGTTCGTGATCGTCATCGGCGCCCTCGCCTTCGCCACCGGCCAGATCCTGGTGACGCTCTCCTTCCGCAGCGGCTTCTCCACCGGCTGGGCCCTCGGCGGCCGGCCGGGCGCCAGCCGCCGCCGCAAGGCGGGCGGCGAGGCCCGGCAGAACCCGACGCTGGAGGTCAGCGACCTCACCTACGAGGACGCCCACGCCCATGCCGACGCCGGTGCGGACCCGGCCGCCGGACCGGCGACGGCGGTGTACGCGACGGAGCCGATGCCCGAGGACACCGGCAACTACGGCGTCTACGACGGCTCGTACGGCCACCCGACCACCCAGGCCCCGGCCCACGACCAGACGGCGGCCTTCGCCGACCCGTACATCGGCGCCGGATACGGCCAGCAGCAGCCCGCGTACGACTACGGCACCGGCGGCGAACAGCAGAGCTACGCGGCTTACTCCGACCCGTACATCGGCGGCGGCCAGCCGCAGGACGGCTACCAGCAGCCGTACGCCGACCCGTACGCGGCCTCGTACGGCGGCTACGACACCCCGCCCGGCGGCGTCTGGGTCCCGCAGCAGCGCGACACCGAGCCGCAGCAGCCCCCGTACCCGCCGCAGGAGCCGCAGGGCGGCTACGGGCACTACGGCAACGTCAACGGCGGCGACCAGCAGTACCGCTGAGCGCGGCCCGAGACCCGACCCGGCCGGCTACGCCAGGGCCTTGATCAGCTCCTGGGCCAGGGCGGCGGAGGAGGCCGGATTCTGCCCGGTGTAGAGGTTGCGGTCGACGACGGTGTACGGCTGCCACATCTCGCCGCGCTCGAACAGCACCCCCAGTTCCTTCAGTTCGTCCTCCAGCAGCCACCGGGCCCGGGCGGCCAGGCCGACGGCGTCCTCCTCGTCGTTGGTGAACGCGGTGACCCGGTAGCCGGCGAAGGGGGAGACCCCGCGCACCCGGGTGGCCAGCATCGCGGCGGGGGCGTGGCAGACCACCGCGAGCGGCTTGCCGGAGGCGAGCGCCGCGGTCAGCAGCCGGCCGGCGTCGGCGTCGCACCACAGGTCCTCCATCGGACCGTGGCCGCCGGGGAAGTAGACGGCGTCGTAGTCCTCCAGGCGGGCCTCGGACAGCCGGATCGGCCGCCGGAGTTCCTCGGCGGACCGGATGACGCCCTCCAGCTCCAGGGCGGTCTCGGCACCGCCCGCCATGTCGGGGCGCAGGCTCGCCGGGTCGAGGCTCGGGACCACCCCGCCGGGCGTGGCCACCACGACCCGGTGTCCGGCCTCGGTGAGCGCCCGGTACGGCGCCGCGAACTCCTCGGCCCAGTAACCGGTGGGGTACCGGGTGCCGTCCTTCAGCGTCCAGTAGGGGGATCCGGTCATGACGAAGAGCAGTCCGGCCATGGTCGTTCACTCCTGCGGTCCGGGTTCACGGCCCGCGCCCGTGTCGCGGAACCGCCTTTTCCTCCGCCACGATCGCGCACCGGGCCGCCGCCCGCACCCGGACACCACCCTGCTACGGAGCCGTGAGGGTGGGGACCGTCACTGCGAGCCGCGGAAGTCCGCGCCCTCCACGATCAGACCGGCGACCAGGGCGCCCGACATCCCGGCGTGGGCGAGCCCGCCGCCCGGGTGGGACCAGCCGCCCGCGAAGTACAGCCCCGGCAGCGGCGACACGTTCGCGGCGGGCAGCCAGCGGCCCTTGTCCCCGGCGAGCGCGGGCCCGGGCACCTCGGCCGCGCCCGTTTCGAGCAGCGTGTCGTCGGGGGTGCGGACCTCCTGCCACAGCAGCCGGTCGCGCAGGTCCGGCACAGCCGCCTCCGCCTGCGTCAGCATCCGCTCGGCGAACGCCGTCCAGGACGGCAGGATCTCCGTCGTCGCGGTGACCGTCACCGACTCGTGCGCGTCGTCCGGCCGCAGCGCCGGGTCGCCGGGCCGCAGCACCGTCACCGTCGGCAGGGCCGCGGCGGCGTGCACCACCGTGCGGTGGACGGCCCCGGACTCGCGGGCGCCGCGCAGCGCCAGACACAGCGTCACCCGGCCCGTGCGCACCGGCTGGTGCCGCGGCCAGGTCTCGGGCCGGCTCGCCGGGAGTCCGGGGCCGACGATCCCCTCCCGGTACAGCGCCGGTACGGGCGCGCCCGCGACCACGTGGTCCGCGGGTACGGTCCGGCCGTCCGCGAGGCGCACCCCGGTCGCCCGGCCGGCCTCCTCCACGACGTCCGTCACCTCGGCGTCGAAGACGAACTCCACCCGCCGCTGCACGCACCGCTCGTACACCGCGTCCGCGAGCGCCCGGATGCCGCCGTCCACGTACCAGGTGCCGAAGGTCTGCTCCAGATACGGCAGGACGGCCGCCGAGGCGGGCGCGTCGGCCGGGTCGAAGCCGTACCCCCAGGCGTACGAGCCGAGCAGCGCGACCAGCCGCGGATCGCGCAGCTCGCGGTCGGCGACCTGGGCGAGCGTGGTCGTGGGGCGGCGCAGCAGACCGGCCTTGAGCGCCGGATAGGGGTCGCGGTTCAACGGGGTGACGTCGGCGGCCTGCGGCTCCTCCAGGAGCGGGCGCCGGGTGCGGTCCCAGGCCTCGCGGGCCCGGACCAGGAAGTCGCCCCAACGCGCGCCGGCGCCCGCGCCGAGCGCCGCGTCCAGGGCGGCGGCCGTACCGGCGCGCGAGGCGTTCGGCAGGTCGGCGCGGGTGCCGTCGGCGAAGACGTGCCGGCTCGCCGGGTCGACCTGGGTGAGCGTGACGCACTCCTCCAGGGGCTGCTTGCCGGTCTTGACGAACAGGTCGCGGTAGACGGCGGGCAGATGCAGCAGCCCGGGGCCGGTGTCGAAACCGAACCCGTCGCGCGTGAGGCGGCGCACCCCGCCGCCGTACGTCGCACCGCTCTCGTACACCGTCACGCGGTGGCCCGCCACCGCCAGCCGGGCGGCTGCCGCCATGGCGCCGAGACCCGCGCCGATCACCACAATCCGTGCCATGTCCGGGACTTTATCGGCAGCCGCCGCGCGTCCGTCGGGCGCGGTCTCAGTCCAGGTACGGGGTCGGGGGAGGCGGCGGTGGGGCGCCGGGCGCCGCGGCGGCGGCCCTGGCGAGCCGTTTCTCCTCGCGGCGCTGGGCCCGGCGCCGCCAGAAGCGGCGGACGCGGTGGGCGAGGAAGGCGAGCACCACCAGGCCGAGGACCAGGAACGTGCCCGCGATCAGGGACGCCGCCACCGGATGGAAGATCGCGAAGGTGACGAGACCCGCCACCCCCAGGTCCTCCAGGACGGACACCACGATGTTGGAGAACGGCTCCGGCGAACTGTTGATCGCCATCCGGGTGCCGGCCTTGACGAGATGGCTGAGCAGCGCCGTACCGCCGCCGACCGCGCCCGCCGCGACCTCCGGCAGCGAACCGGACTGCCCGGCGAGCAGCGCGGCCACGACCGCGCCGCTGACCGGCCGGATCACGGTGTGGACGGAGTCCCAGACGGAGTCGACGTACGGGATCTTGTCCGCGACGACCTCGCACAGGAACAGCACCCCGGCGACGATCAGGACATCGGGCCGTTGCAGCGCGCCGGGCACGTCGTCGGCGAGGCCGGTGGCGCCGAGGAGGCCGAGGAGCAGGACCACCGCGTACGCGTTGATCCCGCTCGCCCAGCCGCTTGTGAAGACCAGAGGAAGTACGGACACGCCCGGAATCGTAACCAGTATGAGTAGGGGTACCTAGGTGACGAGATGAGTAGCTGCGCGGATGGGCCGTGACCTGTGGGGACGGAAGAGTGGAGGGCACGGAAGGGGCGCGGCTCCGGTACCGCCGGCACGGGGCGGCGGAACGGGGCCGCGCGCCTGCCGGTACGGGGAAACGGGGAAAACGGGGGAAGCAGGGAAAACGGGGAACGGGATACGGGGTACGGGGGTACGTCAAAGAGCGCCGGTCCGGCGAGGCTCGCGGGGAACGAGCCGCACCGGACCGGCGCTCTCTTTTGGCATATGCCCGGCCGTACAGCGGCTGTAAGGCGGTACGGGGGGCGAGGGCTCAGCGGCCGCCGACCCGCCCGTGCAGCAGCCGCGACAGCGCCGCGTGGACATCGTCCAGGGACCGCCCGCTCTGGAACGCCTGCCAGTCGAGCGCGGCCACCAGCACCATGCCCACCAGGGCGGACGCGGTGAGCGGCACGTCGATCTCCTCGTTCAGCTCGTCGGCCGCCACGCCCTCGCGCAGCACGTCCTCGACGACCGCGACGGCCTCCTGACGTACCACCAGGAGCGTCGAGTTCCAGGCGCGTCCGGTGCGCCAGAGCTCCGCCACGTACAGCTGGGTGAAGGCCGGATACCGCTCGATGAAGACCAGGCCGGCCCGGATCATCGCGTCCAGCGCCTCGACCCGGGTGCCGCCGCGTCCGGCGGTCTCCTCGGCCGCCGTCCGCAGGGAGGCGGCGAGGAGGGAGACGCCGTGCCGCAGCAGCTCCTCGAAGAGTTCGGTCTTGCTCTTGAAGTTGTAGTAGACGGTGCCCTTGGCGACGCCCGCCCGTTCGGCGATCTCGTCGACCGTGGTCGCCGAGAAGCCCTGCTCCGCTATGAGCGTGACGGCGGCTTCGTAGAGCTTCGACCGGGTGGCCTGGCGACGGGTGCTGCTGCTGTCCATGGCGCGCATTCTCACAGGTCTGTCGGATCGGTGGCCGGGGCGGGCTTTCGCCGCTGCGTCAGAGGTCACAGCGACAGCTCCGGGTGCAGCCGGTCCAGCGTCCAGACCTGCTTCTTGCGGGCCGAGACGGCGGTCAGCGCGAGCGCGCCCACCGTGAACGCGGTCAGCACCGCGCACGCCTGCCAGACCGGTCCGAGACCGCCGCCGCTGATGAGCCGGCGCAGCGCCTCGACGACGTACGTCATCGGCAGATAGGGGTGGAGGGCGTTGAAGAAGCCGGGGCTGGTCTGCACCGGGTAGGTGCCGCCCGCCGAGGTGAGCTGGAGCATCAGCACCGCGAGCACCAGGATGCGTCCCGCCGCGCCGAAGCGGGCGTTCATCCACTGGATGAGGGCGGCGAAGCAGCAGGTCACCAGGGAGAGGAAGCCGACGGTGCCGGCGGACCTGGCCATCTCCAGGCCGAGTCCCCAGTGCAGGACGCCCATCAGCAGGGCCACCTGGAACACCCCGAGCGTGGCCACCGGCAGCCAGCCCGCGAGGGCGATCCGCCAGGCGGAGGCGCCCGCGGCGAGGGCGCGCCGGTTGAGCGGCTGGATGAGCATGTACGCCACCATCGCGCCGACCCAGAGGGAGAGCGGGATGAAGTACGGGGCGAAGCCGGTGCCGTAGTTGGGCGCCTTGTGCAGCGACTGGGAGGCGAGCTTGACCGGGTCGGCCATGACCTCGGTGCGCTGGTCGCGCTGCTGCTTGTCGTAGTCGGGGATCTTCTTCACGCCGTCGCCGAGACCCGCGGCCAGTTCGCCGGAGCCGTCCGCCAGCTTGAAGAGTCCGCCGTCGAGGTCGCCGGCGCCCTTGTTGAGCTTGCCGACGCCGGTGTCGAGGCTGGTCGCGCCGGAGCGCGCGCCGGTGAGGCCGGCGGCCAGCCGGTCCGCGCCGGCGGCGACCTTGTGGGCGCCCGTGTTCAGCTCGTTGATCTTCTTGACGGCGCCGTCGACGTCCTGGGTCAGCTGCGGGGCGCGCCGGGCCAGTTCGTCGGCGTCCTTCTTCATCTTGGCGAGCTGCGCGTCGAGGGCCTTCAGGTCGCCGGTGCGGTCCTTGGTCAGCTCGTTCAGGTCGTCGGCGATCATCACGACGTCGCCGGAGCTGACGGTGGCCTTCCGGAGCAGCTCGCACCCCTTGGCGTCGAGGACGGGGGCGGCCTTGACCGGGTCCTCGTCCGTGCCGGTGGCCGTGGTGGCGGCGGGCGGCGTGGTGAGGCACTGCTTGCGGTAGAGCGCGGACAGGTCGGTGTCGGCCCGGTGGGCGGCGGCGCGGGTGGT
This sequence comes from Streptomyces laurentii, assembly GCF_040635425.1. NCBI lineage: Bacteria > Bacillati > Actinomycetota > Actinomycetes > Kitasatosporales > Streptomycetaceae > Streptomyces > Streptomyces laurentii. Next base: position 127,848 of record NZ_JBEYHT010000010.1, read on the forward strand.
CGGGGCGCGACGCACCAGGTCGGCCAGGTTGTTGCGGGCGGCGATCGTCGAGTCGGAGACCAGCTTGGCCGAGTCGCGGATCGCCTTGGTGTCGGCGAGGTACGGACGGACCTTGCCGGCCTCGGTGTTGACCTTGTCGGCGAGCTTCTGGGTGCCGTTCGCGACCTGGCGGGAGCCGGTCTTGAGGTCCATGGCGCCCTTGTCGAGCTTGGTGATGCCGACGGCCAGGTCGCCGCTGCCCTTCTTGGCGTTCTTCAGGCCGTCGGCCAGGTTCTTGGATCCGGCCTTCGCCTTGTCGACGCCCTCCTTGAGGTCACCGGCGCCCTTGGCCGCCTCGGCGGTGGCGTCGTGCAGGTCTGAGAAGGAGATGAAGATCTTGTCGAGGAAGGTCCGCGAGGACTTGGTGGAGGCGGCGCTGCGCACCTCGGCGAAGACCGAGCGGGAGATCGAACCGACGATGTAGTTGTTGGCGTCGTTCGTCCGCACCTGCAGCGCGCCGGTCTCGGGGGAGTCGCCGGAGCTGGAGGCGATCCGCTCGCTGAAGTCGGCGGGCATGGTGAGGGACAGGTAGTACGTACCGTCCTCGACGCCCTTGCGGGCCTCCTCGTCGCTCACCTCGTGCCACTCGAAGATGCCGCTGTCGCGCAGGTTCTCGGTGATGTCGGCGCCCGCGGTGATCTTCTGGCCGGCGGCGGTGGCGCCCTTGTCCTCGTTGACGAGGGCGACGGGGAGTTTGTCGAGCCTGCTGTACGGGTCCCAGAACGACCACAGGTACAGCGCGCCGTACAGCAGCGGCAGCAGCAGGATCGCGACGAGCGCGGCCCGCGGAAGCTTTCCCCTGCCGAACCGCTTCAGCTCAAGCGCGGCAAGCCTCGGCGAGCGCATCGGCGTCCCTCTTCCCGGTCGTCGTGGTGGTGGTCTCGGCGGCGGCGTCGCCCTCGACGGTGGGGGGCGTGGCCGGCTCGGCGGGCGCGGGGGCCTCGGCGACCTTGGTGGTCTTGGTGAGCTTGGTGACCGGAGTGACCGGAGTGACCGGAGTGACCGGGACGGCCTTGATGTCCTTGGCGGCCTTGGCCGTTCCGGAGGTGGCGGCGGCGGGTCCGGCCGCCGGCTCGGGCCGGGCGTGCTTGGCGCGCGAGACGGGGGCGGCGGGGGCCGGGGTGGCGGTGGCCGTGGCGGTGGGGGAGATCCGCAGGGCGTCCTTCGGGGCCTCGCTGCACACGGCGAGCACGGTGATGCCGGACGCGGCGACGGACCGCAGCAGTTCCCAGGCCTCGGCGCGGTCGGCGTCCGAGAGCTTGAGGTCGGTGTCGTCGACCGCGAGCAGCCGGGGCCGGCCGATGAGGGCGAGGGCGACGGACAGCCGCAGCGCCTCCAGGCGTTCCAGATCCCGCACGGACGTGCGTTCGCCCTTCTCCAGCGTGCCCAGGTCGAGCCCGGCGGCGGCCAGGGCGGTGTCGATCCGGGCCCGGGCGGTGGCGCGGCGCTCGGCGGGCGAACGCAGCAGCATCTTCAGGGAGCCGTCGAACCGGCGCTGGAGCAGGGCGCGTTCGCGCAGGTGCTCGGCGACGGTGAGGGCCGGGTCCAGGTCGCTGACGCCGGGAACCGGGCCGAGCGCGCTGATCCGGCGGACGGCCGCCATCTTGCGCGGCAGCCGCAGCCCGGCGACCTCGGCGTGGCCCTCCGTGGGCTTCATCCGCCCGGAGAGCGCGAGGAGCAGGCAGGTGCGGCCGGAGCCGGACGGGCCCTCGATCGCGACGAGACTGCCGGGCGCCGCCTCGAAGGTGATGCCGCGGAACACCCAGCCGCGCGGGCCCTTCAGCCCGAATCCGTCCGCGACGACGGCGGCGGCACCGTCCGGCTTGTCCGGGTTCGTTGTCACGATCCCCCCTGAAATCCTTTTGCACTGACCAGTCAGTGCAAAAACTACCCCGGAGATCGCCCCCGCGCAAAACCGCCCGGCGCCGGCGCCTTCTCCCTTTGCCCGGGCGTGAGTTGGCCCGCTAGGAACGAGACATGCATCCGTCAGCCGGCCCCGCAGATTCCATCGATCCCGCCGATTCCCCCAGTCGCCCCGATTCCGCCGTTCTCGCCGATCCCCGCTCCTTCGACCGCTTCGCCCGCGACTACGACCGCTTCGTGACCCTGCTCCCCGGCCGCAACACGTCCTGGCTGCTCGGCCTCGCCCCGGGCGGCGGCCGCGCCCTGGACGCCGGCTGCGGCTCCGGACACGCGGCACTCGCCCTGGCGGACCGCTACGAGGAGGTCGTCGGCGTGGATCTGAGCCACCCTCTGATCGCCCTCGCCGAAGCCACCCGCGCCCTCCCCCGGGTGCGCTACCGGGTCTATTCGCAGTGCACCGGGCTTCAGGCCGGTGGTGAGGCGAATCCGAGAACTGCTCTGACCTCAGCTGCGGGCACGAATCTGCGCTGTTCGCCTCGGCCCGGGTCGGAGCGGCCGGTTCTGCTGCTCGATGTACTGCTTCACGATGCTGAGCGGCGCACCGCCGACCGACCCGGCGAAGTGCGAGCCGGACCACAGGCGCTGCGCCCGCCAGTAGTGCCGGACGAGGTCGGGGAACTCCTGGCGGAGCCTGCGCGAGGACACGCCCTTGAGGGAGTTCACGAGCCTGGACACCGCGACCTTCGGCGGGAAGTTCACCAGCAGGTGGACGTGGTTGGCCTCGCCGTTGAACTCCACCAGCTCGGCCTCGAAGTCCTCGCACACGGCCCGCATGATCTCCTCGCACCGCGTCAAGTGCCGGTCAGCGAATACCTTGTGCCGGTACTTCGTCACGAAAACCAGGTGGACGTGCATGCGGAAGGCACAGTGACGGCCTGTACGAACGTTCTCATCGATACCCATAAACCAACTGCGTATCGTGATCCTCGTGCAGCTTCGGTACAGCTTCCGCTTGTACCCGAGCGCCGGTCAGCGCACAGCGCTGGCGAGGGCGTTCGGGTGTGCTCGGGTGGTCTACAACGACGCCCTGCGGGCTCGGGAGACCGCCCGCGGCGAAGGCTTGCCGTTCCCGAAGACCGGCGGCCTGTCGAAGGCGCTCATCACCGAGGCGAAGAGCACCCCGGAGCGGGCGTGGCTCGGCGAGGTGTCGTCGGTGGTCCTTCAGCAGTCTCTTAGGGACCTGGATGCCGCGTACCGGAACTTCTTCGACGGTCTGAAGGGCAAGCGCCCGCGCATGGGTGCGCCCCGGTACAGGTCCCGCAAGGACACGCGGCAGTCCGTCCGGTTCACTGCGAACGCCCGCTGGTCGGTCACCCCGGGGCAGAAGCTGCGCCTGCCGAAGATCGGCGACCTCACAGTCAAGTGGTCCCGCTCCCTGCCCTCGACGCCGTCCACGGTGACGGTGGTGAAGGACTCAGCGGGCCGGTACTTCGCGAGCTTCGTCGTCGAGACCGGCCCGGAGGAAGTCCTGCCCGAGGTCGCGCCCGAGGTGGGCATCGATCTCGGACTCGGGCACTTCGCCGTCCTCTCCGATGGGACGAAGGTCGACAGCCCGCGCTTCCTGCGCCGGGCCGAGAAGCGCCTGAAGAAGGCGCAGCGGGATCTCTCCCGCAAGGAGAAGGGATCCAGCAACCGGAACAAGGCCCGGCTGAAGGTCGCTCGCGCTCACGCGCGGGTGGCCGACGCACGCCGCGAGTTCCACCACCGGCTCTCCACGAAGCTGATCCGCGAGAACCAAGCGGTCGCGGTGGAGGACCTGGCGGTCAAGGGACTCGCCCGCACGCGCCTGGCCAAGTCCGTCCACGACGCCGGATGGTCGGCGTTCGTGAGCATGCTGGAGTACAAGGCCGCCCGGTACGGGCGCGCCTTCGTGAGGATCGGCCGGTTCGAGCCGACCTCGCAGGTGTGCTCGCAGTGCGGCGTGAAGGACGGGCCCAAGCCCCTGAGTGTCCGCGTATGGACGTGCGAGGCGTGCGGGGCCGTCCTCGACCGGGACGTGAACGCGGCGGTCAACGTCGCCAAGGCCGCCGGACTGGCGGTGTCAGCCTGTGGAGCGCGGGTAAGACCGGAACGTGTTCCGGCACCGCGCAGCGAAGCAGGAACCCACCCGAAACCGCAGCCTTCAACGGCACGGTAGGCGGGAATCTCCCCCTTCAGGAGGGAGAGGATGTCAACTCGCCCAGGACCTCTTCGACCTGGCGGACGCCGACGGCTTCGACCTCGTCTACAGCCATACGACGCTGCATCACCTGGACGACTGCCGCGCGGGCCTGGAACACCTCAAGCGTCTCGCCCGCCCCGGCGGCACCATCGCCCTCGTCGACAACGTCTGCGATCGCTACCCGACCCCGCCCCGCCGCGCGTACACCTGGCCCGCCCTCTGGAACTTCCCCCGCGAGCTGTGCCGCCTCGGTCCGCGCGACGCCTGGTTCCAGCTCCGCTTCTGGCGCAGCCGCCCCTGGCTGGACCATCTGCTGAGCGACCGCTACCTGTCCCGCGCCGCGTTCCGCGCCCTCTACGGCTCCGTCTTCCCCGGCGCCCGCTTCGACGACCTCGGCTTCGCCCTCGCCATGACCTGGACGGCCCCCGAATCCTCCGCGCCCGGGATGTGAACGCGCAGGTCAGCGTGATTGTCAGTGGCGGCGGGCAGGATGGGGACATACGGCACTTGTGCCGTCATTCGACGACAGGAGGCTCGTCATGGCCGGCCAGTTCGCCGCCGCCGCGTCCCGGCGCCGTACCGGAAGTCGCCCTGCCCCCGCCCGTACCGGACCCGCGTCCGACATCCACCCCGTGCCGCGCCGCACCTCGGCGCCGCCCGCCGCCCTGGACCTGCTCGCCAAGGCCCGGGCCGGACTGGACGAGGCCGCCGCGCTCGACGTACCCAACGAGCGGTACGCCACCGCCCACCTCGCCGCCCTGCGCACCGCCGCCGCCGTGCTCGCCGCGCGCGGCCGGCCCGAGCGGGACGCGCGCCGGCGGGCCCGGATCCGCAGCGCGTGGTCGGTGCTGCCCGAGATAGCACCCGAACTGACCGAATGGAGCGCCCTGTTCGCCTCCGGCGCCGACCGCCGGGCCCGTGCCGAGGCCGGGATCCCCGGGGCGGCCACCCGGCGGGACGCCGACGACCTCCTCCGGGACGCCGCCCTCTTTCTCCGGATCGTCGAACGGCTGCTCGTCCTCCGGCCGCTCCTGCCCCGCCAGACGGCGCTGGGGGAGGGGGACGGGGGATGACCTGGAGAGACAGGCCGAGGCCATAGGGTGGGGGCGTTCGTACCCGTCACCGAGGAGCCAACAGTCGTGTCGGACCCTTCCGCTGTCTCCGGCCGAGAGACGACCGCGCGCCCGTCGCGCGCCTCCCTGCGCACCGCCGTCGTCTGGGACGTCCTGAAGGACGCTCTCGACCGCCGGGTCAAGGCCACCGGGAAGGACAGCCTCGATGTCCTCGACACGGGCGGCGGCTCGGGCAACTTCGCGGTTCCGGCGGCCCGCCTCGGCCACCGGGTGACCGTCGTCGACCCCAGCCCGAACGCGCTCTTCGCGCTGGGCCGGCGCGCCGCCGAGGCCGGCGTCGCCGACCGGGTGCGGGGAGTCCAGGGGGACATCCGAGGCCTGTTCGACGTCGTCGACCGGGAGGGCTTCGACATCGTCCTGTGCCATGGCGTCCTGGAGTACGTGGACGACCCGGCCGAGGGCGTCCGGAACGCCGCCGCCGCGCTGCGGCCCGGGGGCAGCCTCAGCCTGCTCGCCGCCGGGCTCGGCGGCGCCGTGCTGGCCCGCGCCCTCGCCGGTCACTTCACCGAGGCCCGGCACGCGCTCGGCGACCCGGCCGGCCGCTGGGGCGAGGGCGACCCGGTGCCCCGGCGGTTCACCGCCGAGCAGCTCTCCGGCCTCGCCGCCGGCGCCGGACTCGACGTGGGCTCCGTGCACGGCGTCCGGGTCTTCGCCGACCTGGTGCCGGGCGTCCTCGTCGACACCGAGCCCGGCGCCGCCGAGGCCCTGATGCGCCTGGAGGCCGCGGCGGCCGAGCTGCCGTCCTTCCACGCGGTCGCCTCGCAGCTGCACGTCCTCGGCGAGAAGCAGGCCTGAAGCGGGCTTGAGGCGGGCCTGAAGCGGGCTTGAGGCGGTTCCGAGGCAGGCCTGAAGCCGGGCCCGGCCCCGCCCGGCGCCGGATCCCCGAGGCCGCGGATCCGGGGCCACCCGCCCGGCGGTGCCCCGTGTCCGGCCCCTCGGACGCGGGTGTCCCCGCTGAGCAGCGGCGCGGCGGCGGACGGAGTACGCCGCGGGCCGTCCATACGGGGAGCGGTCCCCGTATGATCGAGGGAGCACCATCCGGCATGACGGACAGGGGGCCGGGGAATCTACCCCCAACCACCCGGTTCGCATGGCGGCCCGGATGAGCGATTTGGCTTTGAGGGCGGGTTTCACGGGGGCGATTCCCTGCCTATCCTGAAAGGGCCGCAAACCGGTCGCCCCCGCGACCGACGACTAGGAGGACCCCGTGCCGCTCTCGGAGCACGAGCAGCGCATGCTCGAGCAGATGGAGCGAGCGCTGTACGCCGAAGATCCCAAGTTCGCGACAGCGCTTGAGGGAAGCGGGCTGCGCACGTACACCCGGCGACGGGTGTACCAGGCAGTCGCCGGCTTCCTGGTGGGTATCGCGCTCCTCATGGCCGGCATGATCGCCCCCGATTACTGGATCATCAGCGTGGTGGGCTTCCTCGTCATGCTGGGCTGCGCGGTGCTGGCCGTCACCGGCTGGCGCAAGGCGCCGAAGCCGGGCGAGCAGCAGCCGCCGCGAGGCGGCGTCGGCGCGGGCCGGCAGACCCGGCAGCGCCGCACGATGATGACCCGGATCGAGGACCGGTGGCAGCGCCGCCGCGACGAACAGCAGGGCGGTCACCACTGACGCGGTCTTCCCGGCCTCGCCGGACACGACCCGAGCGTCGGACACGACCCAGGACCTGAGGAAGGCCCGCACCCCCGGTGCGGGCCTTCCTCACGTTCGGAGACCGGACGGTCCTGACGGGGCCGCCCGGAGACCGGACGGCCCCGTCAGGACGCCTTGCGGAGCGGCAGCCGCAGCGGCGGTACGGCCGCCCGCAGGGCCGCGAGCCGCTCCTGGACCGCCCACACCACCCGGACCGCCGAACGCGGCGCCAGCACCGCTCGCAGCCGGATCCGCCGGGACGCCGCCCGGTGGAAGCCGTGCCGGATGATCCGCGCCTCGGCCGGCAGGCCCTCCGCGGGCCGGGGCCGCGGGGCGTAGAGGGTCTCCTCGACCGCCCCCGCCACCCGGTGCACCGCCTCCGCCGCGTCCAGCTCCAGCTCACCCAGGCGCACCAGCCGCTCGGCCGTCGCGCGCGGCGTCCGCGACTCGTCCTGCGTGACCCCGTAGTCCCAGGCCGTGTCGTTGATCTCGCGCCACACCGTGAGCACCCCGCCCGCCGGGCCGAGCCGCCGGGCCCGGATCCGGGCCCGCCACAGCAGCGGCAGCAGCGGCAGGAGGAGCACCAGCAGGAGCACCAGGGACAGCCACACGATCCGGGACGTCGGCAGGCCGTCGTCGTCCGAGGCCGCGGCGCCCGCCGCCTGCTCCGGCCCGCAGCCGCCGAGGCGCTTCTCCTGCGCCGAGCAGCTCGCCGAGGCGCTCGGCGCCGCCGAGGGCTCGTTCGACGCGCCGGCCGTGGGCTGTGCCGAGGGGGTCGCACCGCCGCTCGGGGTCTGCTCCCGGGTGTACGAGGGCGTGGAGCCGCGCGACGGCGTCGGCTCGAAGCGGGTCCAGCCGACGCCCTCGAAGTACAGCTCGGGCCACGCGTGCGCGTCCCGGATGCCGACCGAGACCGCGCCGTCCGGCTGCGGGGTGCCCGGCATGAAGCCGACGGCGACCCGGGCCGGGATGCCCAGGGTGCGGGCCATCGCCGCCATCGAGAAGGAGAAGTGGACGCAGAAGCCCTCCTTGTCCTGCAGGAAGCGGGAGATCGCCTGTACGCCCGTGCCGGACTCGACGGTGACGTCGTACCGGAAGCCGCCGTCCCGGGTGAACCAGTCCTGGAGCTTCACGGCCCGCTCGTAGTCGTCGCCCGCCCCCCGGGTGACCTGAAGGGCGGTCTCCCGCACGTCGGCGGGCAGCGAGGCCGGTACGCGCGTGTACTCGCGGCGCAGCGCCTCCGGGGCGGGCGGGGCCGCCGCCAGCTGTTCGGCGGTGGGCCGCACGTCCAGGCTGCCGACCATGTAGCGGGCGCCCCGGGTGGTCTGCCCGTTGTCGCCGACGAGCATCCGGCCGGTCGGCTCGTACCGCCAGCTGCCGCCGATGGATACCCGGGACGCCGGGAACGGCATCGGCAGCCACTTCTGCTCGTACGCCGTGGAGGCCACCAGGTTGGTGGTGATCTCCCCGGTGTCGACCCCCTGGGAGAGCCCGGCGGGCCGGGGCAGCGACTCGGGCAGGTCCTGTACGGGGCGTACGGAGGACTTCCAGGAGGTGCCGTCGAACTGGTCGAGGGCGACGAGCCGCAGGTAGAGGCCGCTGGTGTCGACGGCGTTCGTCCGGTAGCGGAGCACCTCGCGGTCCTCCGGCTGACGCAGGTTGTTCTGCAGCGAGACCAGCGGGTTCACCGCCGAGATCGTGCCGCCCTTGCCGTTGCCGGCGCCCGGGCCGTTCCCGGGGCCGCCGAGGAATCCGCCGCTCAGATTGGGCAGCGCCAGCGGTACGACGAGCGCGACCCCGAGCGCGACCGCGCCGATCCGCCGCCCGGTGCGGACCGGGGCGGACGCCGAGCCGCCGTCGCCGGGCGCGGAGCCGGGCCGGCCGGAGCGGTGCGCGCCGCCGAAGACCCGGCCCCAGCGCGAGAGCCGGTCCCGGCCCTCGGTCAGGAGCAGCACCAGATAGCCGGCCGCGGCCGGCAGGAAGAACAGCCAGCCCGCGCCGCCGCCGGACAGGCCGGCGGCCACCGAGTACAGCGCGAGCAGCGGCAGCCCGGCCGGGGCCGCGCCGCGGAACGTCACCGCCAGCGTGTCCACCAGCAGGCCGATCACCGCGACGCCGGTGACCAGCAGCAGCCGGATGCCGGCGGTGCTGGGCGCGGGCGGCGCGTACGTCCCGACGTCGTTCACGCCCTCCTCGAAGAGCGTCGCGAAGGCGGCGAAGGCGTCCGGGCCGGGCAGGAGGCCGAGGAGGGCCTCCGACCGGGCGAAGACCGGCGTCAGCGCCAGGAGGGTCACCAGGACCTGCGCGCCGATGGTCAGCGGCCGGGCCAGCGGCACCCGCCGGGTCAGGGTGCCCACCAGGCTCTGCAGGCCCACCACGAAGGCCGCCGTGAAGATCCAGGTCGCCGGCTTTACCAGCGGCAGCAGCGCGGCGGACGCGGCCAGCGTGGCCCCGTACGCCGCGAGCGTCAGCCGTCCGCGCCCGCTCATGACCAGCCTCCGTACGTGTCGGCCGCGGGGGCCTGGGTGGGCGTCCCGCCGGCGAGCTGCCACAGTTCGGCGAGCCGGTCGCCGGGGGACACCGCGAACGCCTGCCAGCCGGCTTCCCGCAGCCGGCGCACCCGGTCCTCCACGGCCCCGGCGACGGCGCCGCCGGTCAGCCAGGTGCCGGAGTCCAGGACGAAGGCGACGGCGGCGCCGCGCCGCTGCCGCATCCGGGCGGTCAGCGCCGTCTGCTCCTCGTCGAGGTCGCCGAAGAAGGCCACGAGCAGGCCCTCGTGCCCGCCGCGCAGCACGTCGAACGCGCGCGACAGGCCGGCCCCGTCGGAGTGGTCGACGACCGCGAGGGTGTCCATGAGCAGCCCCGCTGCCTCCGCTTGATCCTGGCCGGAGCCCGCGAAGCCCTCCGAGCCCTCGCCGGGCACGCTGCTGCCGGTGTCGGTGAGCAGCCGGACCGCGTACCCGCGCTCCAGGAGGTGCGTGAGGACGGACGCGGCGCCGGACACCGCCCACTCGAAGGCCGAGTCGGGGCCGCCGCCCTCGTAGGCGAGCTCCCGGGTGTCGAGCAGCACCGTGCAGCGGGCCCGCTGCGGCTGCTCCTCGCGGCGCACCATCAGCTCGCCGTAGCGGGCGGTGGAGCGCCAGTGGACCCGGCGCAGGTCGTCGCCGTGCCGGTAGGCGCGCGGAATGATGTCGTCGTCGCCGGCCAGCGCGAGGGAGCGCTGCCGGCCCTCGCCGTAGCCGCCGGCCTCGCCGCCGAGCGTGACCGGCGGCAGCGGTTCGGTGCGCGGGATGACGGTGAGGGTGTCGTACGCGCTGAAGGAACGGGTCAGCTCGCACATCCCGAAGGGGTCGCCCAGGCGCAGCTGGAGCGGGCCGAGCGGGAAACGTCCGCGCAGGTCGGAACGGACCCGGTAGGAGACCTCGCGGCGGCCGCCGGCCTCGACCCGGTCGAGGACGAAGCGGGGGCGCGGGCCCAGCATGTACGGCACGTGGTCCTGGAGCATGAGCAGGCCGGTGGGCACCCGCGACACGTTGTCGACCCGCAGGTGGACCCGGGCCTCGGAGCCGGTCTCGACCCGCTGCGGGGCGAGCCGGCGGCTGCCCGCGACCCGGTAGCGGGTGCGGTGCGCGGCGACGACGCAGATCAGCGGCAGGACGGCGAGCAGTAAGCCGACGCGCAGCAGGTCGGCCTGGCCGAGGACGTACGCGCAGCCGGCGGCGGCGATCCCGGCGGCCAGGAAGGACCGGCCGCGGGTGGTGAGACCGGCCAGGGCGGCCCGCAGGCCGCCCCGTCCGCCGTCCTCGCCGTCCGCCGCGTGGTCCCGGGGGGCGGCGGCGTTCATCACGGCCGCCGGGAGTCGGGCAGACCGCGGCCGTAGAGCGGCCCGGCGTTCTGCGCGGGGGCCCCGGGCCGGCCGGGGTGCGGTGCCGGTCCGGGGGCCGAGGCCGGGACCGGGGTGCCCTGGAGGATCTCGTCGACGACCTGTTCGGCGGTACGCCGGTTCAGCTGGGCCTGCGCGGTGGGCAGCAGCCGGTGGACGAGCACCGGGGCGGCCAGCGCCTGGACGTCGTCGGGCAGCACGTACTCCCGGCCGGCCAGCGCGGCGGACGCCTTCGCGGCCCGCAGCAGATGCAGGGTGGCCCGCGGCGAGGCGCCGAGCCGCAGGTCGGGGTGGCTGCGGGTGGCGGCGACCAGGTTCACCGCGTAGCGCCGTACGGACTCGGCGACGTGCACGGCGCGCACCGCCTCGACCAGCTTGAGCACGTCGTGGGCGTGGGCGACCGGCTGGAGGTCGTCCAGCGGCGAGACCGCGCCGTGCGTGTCGAGCATCTTCAGCTCGGCCTCGGGGCTCGGGTAGCCCATGGAGACGCGCGCCATGAAACGGTCGCGCTGCGCCTCCGGCAGCGGATAGGTGCCCTCCATCTCCACCGGGTTCTGGGTGGCGACCACCATGAAGGGGCTGGGCAGCTCGTAGGTCTGGCCGTCCACCGTGACCTGGCGCTCCTCCATGGACTCCAGGAGCGCGGACTGGGTCTTCGGGGAGGCCCGGTTGATCTCGTCGCCGATGACGATCTGGGCGAAGATCGCGCCCGGCTTGAACTCGAACTCGTGACGCTGCTGGTCGTAGATCGACACCCCGGTCACGTCCGAGGGCAGCAGGTCCGGCGTGAACTGGATACGGCGGACCGAGCAGTCGATGGACCGCGCCAGGGTCTTGGCCAGCATGGTCTTGCCGACGCCGGGTACGTCCTCGATGAGGAGATGTCCCTCGGCGAGCAGCACCGTCAGCGCGAGGCGTACGACTTCGGGCTTGCCCTCGATCACGCTTTCCACCGACCCGCGGACCCGCTCCGCTGTGGTGGTCAGATCCGTGAGGCTCGCTCGATCGTCAAAGGTCGTCACCCGGCCCTCCTCGGCCCTTTCGCAGCACAGACACCTGCCCCCGGCACGAAGGCCGGGGGGTGTCACCGTGCATTGTTGTCACCGGGAACGGTTCGTGTCACTCGCCCGTGACACGACTGGGACAACTGCGAGTGAATTGCCGGGGTTTGAGATGTTACGCGGCCGGGTCGGCGGTGTCGGCCGGAGTGTCGGACCCGGCGGGGTCGATCTCGCGCAGCCGGCCCGTCGTCACGTCGAAGACAAAGCCCCGCACGTCGTCGGCGTACAGCAGGAACGGGGAGGTCCGCACCCGCTTCATCGACTGGCGTACGTCCTGGTCGACGTCCCGGAACGCCTCCACCGCCCACGCCGGACGCTGTCCGACCTCGTCCTCGATCTCGTGCCGGAAGTCCTCGGTGAGGTCCTCCAGGCCGCAGTTGGTGTGGTGCACCAGCATCACGCTGCGGGTGCCGAGCGCCCGCTGGCTGATGGTGAGGGAGCGGATGACGTCGTCGGTGACGACACCGCCCGCGTTGCGGATGGTGTGACAGTCGCCGAGCTCCAGACCGAGCGCGGCGTGCAGGTCGAGGCGGGCGTCCATGCAGGCGACCACGGCGACGCGGCGGACCGGCCGCGCGTCCATTCCGGGGTCGGCGAAGTCGGCGGCGTAGTGCGTGTTCGCCCGGACGAGGCGGTCGATGACCGTGCCCTCGGTGCTCGTGGCGTCTATCGCGGCGGAGGAATGCGCGGAGGCAGAGGTCGACATGTCTCCGACGTTAGTGGGCGACACCCGTCCGAGCCTGCTGTGAGAGCGGACAAAGAGCGTCAATGAACCTTGTTGTGAGCGACTCCACAGAGGGGACCGGGCGGGGCCGGACGGGTGAATCACGCGGGCCGGCCGACTACGCTTGCCGGGCCGCGCGACGCGCCAGCCGGTTGGTTGACCGGGGGGTCCGGTGGACTAAAGTGGCGCGAAGTTCACGGAGACATCGCGCGATTTCCGCCGTTTCTCCCCGTACGTGCGGCGGTACCTACGGCTCGGCCCCCTGTCCGCTCGCCGGTGGTACCCGTCTCCGCCGGATCTGAGAGGGCGCTTTGAGCAACGACCGACATGTCCCGGTGATGCTTGAGCGGTGCCTGGACATGCTGGCACCCGCCCTGGAGCGCCCCGGCGCGGTCGTCGTCGACTGCACCCTCGGCCTCGGCGGACACAGCGAGGCGCTGCTGAGCCGCTTTCCCGAGGCCCGGCTCGTCGCCCTCGACCGGGACAAGGAGGCCCTGCGCCTGTCCGGCGAGCGGCTCGCCCCGTACGGAGAGCGCGCCACCCTCGTCCACGCGGTGTACGACGAGCTGCCCGAGGTCCTCGGCCGGCTCGGCATCCCGCGCGTCGACGGCGTCCTGTTCGACCTGGGCGTCTCCTCCATGCAGCTGGACGAGGCCGACCGCGGCTTCGCCTACGCCCAGGACGCCCCGCTCGACATGCGCATGGACCAGACGACCGGCATGAGCGCGGCCGAGGTCCTCAACACCTACCCGGCCGGTGAACTCGTCCGCATCCTGCGGGCGTACGGCGAGGAGAAGCAGGCCAAGCGGATCGTGTCGGCGATCGTGCGCGAGCGCGAGAAGGAGCCGTTCAGCAACAGCGCCCGGCTCGTCCAGCTGATCCGCGACGCGCTGCCGCAGGCCGCCAAGCGCACCGGCGGCAACCCGGCGAAGCGCACCTTCCAGGCCCTGCGCATCGAGGTCAACGGGGAACTCTCGGTCCTGGAGCGGGCGATCCCGGCGGCCGTGCGGGCGCTCGCCGTGGGCGGCCGGATCGCCGTCCTCTCGTACCACTCGCTGGAGGACCGGCTGGTCAAGCAGGTGTTCGCGGCGGGCGCCGCCACCACCGCGCCGCCCGGCCTGCCGGTCGTACCGGAGCAGTACCAGCCCCGTCTGCGACTGCTCACCCGCGGCGCCGAACTCCCCACGGAGGAAGAGATCGCCGAGAACCGGCGTGCCGCCCCCGCCCGGCTGCGGGGGGCGCAAAGGATCAGAGAGGACGCCTCATGAGCACCCCGCGCGTGGCCACGCGCCCCGCGGACGCGACGAGCGCGCACGCGAGAAGTACGGCGGCACGGAGCGCGCACGTGACGAGCGCGGCGGGACAGGGCGCGGGGGGAGAGCGGTGATGAGCGGGCGGAGCCCCCTCAAAGGGCGGGCCGCCCGGCTCGGCAAGCTCATGCCGTCCGGGCCCAGCACCGCCGCCCGCACCCCCTTCGTGCTGCTCGTCGTCACCCTGCTCGGCGGCGGCCTGATCAGCCTCCTGCTGCTCAACTCCGCGCTCAACCAAGGCTCCTTCCAGCTCAGCGAGCTGAAGAAGAAGACCACCGAACTCACCGACGAGGAACAGGCCCTCCAGCGGGACGTGGACGACAGCGCCGCCCCCGACGCCCTGGAGCGGCGGGCCCGCGAGCTCGGCATGGTGCCCGGCGACAGCCCCGCCTTCCTCGGCCAGGACGGCCGGATCATCGGCGTCCCCACCACGGCCACCCCCTCGCCCACGCCGGCGCCGGAAGCCACCACCCCGGCCCGGCCCCCGGCCGCCTCCACCGCCCCGACGACTTCCGGCAGGTGACCCGTGCCCTCCAAGGAGCCTCCGCGCCGCCGCGTTCCCGGCCCCGCGCGCCCCGCCCCGCAGCGCCGCCCCGCGGCCTCCGGCAGGACCGGCGGCGGAGCCGCCGGGGGCCGGCCGTCCGCCAAGTCCTCGGGCGGACCGGCCGCTTCGGGCAGGCCCGCCGGCCGCCCGGCGCCGCCCCGCCGCCCCGCCGCCCGGCCCGCCGCCAAGGCGCGCCCGCTCCGGCTCGGCAGCCCCAAGCCCCGGCTGCGTCTGGTCTCCTTCGGCCTGACCCTCGTCATGCTGGCCTTCGTCGTCCGCCTGCTCCAGGTCCAGGCCGTGGACGCGAGCGCGTACGCCGCCAAGGCCGAGAAGCACCGCTACCTGGAGTACGCGCTCCCCGCCGACCGCGGCGAGATCACCGACCGGGCCGGGATCGCGCTGGCCGCCAGCGTCGACGCGTACGACATCACCGCCGACCCCAAGCTCTTCACGCCCGCGGACGCCAAGATCAAGGACGCCCCCGAGCAGGCGGCCGCGCTCCTCGCGCCGATCCTCGGCAAGGAGCCCGCCGAGCTCGCCGCCAAACTCCGTACCCCCAAGTCCCGCTACACCGTCCTCGCCCGCAAGCAGACCCCGCAGATCTGGAACCAGATCAAGGACCTGCGGAAGGTCTACGAGCAGAAGGCCGCGCCCGCCCACGGCGGCAACGGCGTCAACCTGCTCGGCGGCATCCTCAGCGAGCCGGTCACCAAGCGCGTGTACCCGAACCGCGAACTCGCCGCCGGGATACTGGGTTACGTCAAGGCCGACGGCCACGGCGGCGGCGGCATGGAGACCATGCTCGACAAGGAGCTGTCCGGCAAGGACGGCAAGATCCGGTACGCCCAGTCCGGCGGCCGCCGGGTGCCCACCGTCGGCTCCCAGGGCACCCCGGCCGTGCCCGGCTCCGACATCGAGCTGACCATCGACCGGGACATCCAGTGGGCCGCCCAGCAGGCCATCACCGAGCAGGTCGCGGCGTCCAAGGCGGACCGCGGCTACGTCGTCGTCCAGGACACCCGGACCGGCGAGATCCTGGCCCTCGCCAACTCTCCCGGCTTCGATCCCAACGACCTGTCCGCGGCCAACTCCACCGCCATGGGCAACGCCGCCCTCCAGGACGCCTACGAGCCCGGCTCCACCAGCAAGGTCATGTCGATGGCCGCCGTCCTGGAGGAGGGCGTGGCCACTCCCGGCACCCATGTCACCGTGCCCAACACGCTGCACCGCGGCGACCGGCTGTTCCACGACGACATCGACCACCCCACCTGGTCGCTGACCCTCAACGGCGTCCTGGCGAAGTCCAGCAACATCGGCACCATCCTCGCCACCGGACGGCTCGGCAAGACCCAGGCCGAGTCCAACAAGGTGCTCTACGACTACCTGCGCGAGTTCGGCATCGGCCGGCCCACCGGGCTCGGCTATCCGGGCGAGACCCCCGGCATCCTCGCCAAGCCGCAGGACTGGTCGACCTCGCAGCAGTTCACCATCCCGTTCGGCCAGGGCCTGTCCCTCAACGCCGTCCAGGCCGCGTCCGTCTACTCGACCATCGCCAACAAGGGCGTACGGGTCGAGCCGACGCTGGTCCGCGGCACCAAGGGCCCCGACGGCCGCTTCACCCCGGCGGCCACGCCCGAGGAGACCCGGGTCGTCAGCGAGAAGACCGCCACCACCCTCTCGCGGATGCTGGAGTCCGTCGTCGACGACGAGGAGGGCACCGGCAACAAGGCCGCCGTCCCCGGCTACCGGGTCGCCGGCAAGACCGGCACCGCCAACCGGGTGGACCCCGAACTCGGCCGCTACAAGGGCTACACCGCGTCCTTCGCCGGCTTCGCCCCCGCCGACCAGCCCCGTGTGACGGTCTACTGCGCCATCCAGAACCCCACCAAGGGCAGCTACTTCGGCGGCCAGATCTGCGGCCCCATCTTCAAGAAGGTCATGGAGTTCTCGCTCAAGACCCTCCACGTCCCGCCGACCGGCAGCCGGCCCGCCCGGCTCCCGGTCACCTTCACTCCGTGACACTCCGGGAGCACCAGTGACAACGATCACCCCCCCTTTCGGGAACCAGGAAGGGACCCCCGGCGACGCCACGGACCGATTTAGCCCCGCGGCGGGTCAGCCCGGTACGCTCACCGCCGTGTCACACGCTGATCAGTACCGAACCACCCCGCCCCGCCCGGAGCGGCGGCGTCCCACCCCTCTGGTCGACCTCGCCGCGCGACTGGGCATCGAGCCCCCCGCCGCCGGTGGCGGCGTCGAGGTGTCGGGCATCACGCACGACTCGCGCGCCGTCCGCCCCGGCGACCTGTACGCGGCCCTCGCGGGGGCCCGCGTGCACGGTGCCGAGTTCGTCGCCCAGGCCGCCGGCCTCGGCGCCGCCGCGGTCCTGACCGACCCGGCGGGCGCCGACCGCGCCGCCGCGACCGGTCTGCCGGTCCTCGTCACCGAGGACCCGCGCGGCACGATGGGCGACCTCGCCGCCGAGATCTACGGACGGCCCGGCGCGGACCTCCTCCAGATCGGCATCACCGGCACCTCCGGCAAGACCACCACCGCCTACCTCGTCGAGGGCGGACTGCGCGGCGCGGGCAAGGCCACCGGCCTGGTCGGCACCGTCGAGATGCGCATCGGCGACGAGCGCATCAAGTCCGAGCGGACCACCCCGGAGGCCACCGACCTCCAGGCCCTGTTCGCGGTCATGCGCGAACGCGGCACCGAGGCCGTCGCCATGGAGGTCTCCAGCCACGCCCTCGTGCTCGGCCGGGTCGACGGCTGCGTCTTCGACGTCGCCGTCTTCAACAACCTGAGCCCGGAGCACATGGAGTTCCACTCCGACATGGAGGACTACTTCCAGGCCAAGGCGCGGCTGTTCACCCTGGAGCGCAGCCGGGTCGGCGTGGTCAACCTCGACGACGCGTACGGCCGCCGGCTCGCCGCGGAGGCGACCGTCCCGGTCGTCACCTTCTCCGCCGCGGGCAGTCCGGACGCCGACTGGCGCGCCGAGGACGTGGTCAGCGGCATGGCCGACTCCACCTTCACGGCCGTCGGTCCGGACGGGGTACGGATTCCGGCCACCGCGCCGCTGCCCGGCCCGTTCAACGTGGCCAACACCCTCGCCGCGATCGCCACCCTCGCCACCGCGGGCATCGACCCGAAGACCGCCGCCGACGGCGTCGCCGCCGTCCCCGGCGTCCCGGGCCGGCTGGAGAAGGTCGACGCCGGCCAGCCGTTCCTCGCGGTCGTCGACTACGCGCACAAGACCGACGCCGTCGAGTCCGTGCTGCGTTCGCTGCGCGAGGTCACCCCCGGCCGGCTGCACATCGTCATCGGCTGCGGCGGCGACCGCGACACCACCAAGCGCGGCCCGATGGGCGCCGCGGCGGCCCGGCTCGCCGACACCGCCGTCCTCACCTCGGACAACCCGCGCTCCGAAGACCCCCTCGCCATCCTCACCGCGATGCTCACCGGCGCCGCCGCCGTCCCCGCCGCCGAGCGCGGCGAGGTCCTCGTCGACGCCGACCGCGCCGCCGCCATCGCCGCGGCAGTCGACCGGGCCCGGCCCGGCGACACCGTCCTGGTCGCGGGCAAGGGCCACGAGCAGGGCCAGGAAGTCGCCGGGGCCGTACGCCCCTTCGACGACCGGCTGGTCCTGCGCGAGGCGATCGAACGCCGGCTGAGCCGGCCCGAGCCCCCCGTCGGCTCCGGCGCCTCCGTGACTCCCGACGCCCCGGACCCCCAGGACGCACCCCGTCACCAGAACAGTCAGGGATGAAGCAGTGATCGCCCTCTCCCTCGCCGAGATCGCCGAAATCGTCGGCGGGCAGCCGCACGACATACCGGATCAGGCAGCCCGGGTCACCGGACCGGTCGTCATCGACTCCCGGGAGGTGAAGCCCGGCAGTCTCTTCGCCGCCTTCGCGGGTGAGCGGGTCGACGGCCACGACTACGCGGAGCGCGCCGTCCAGGCGGGTGCGGTGGCGGTTCTCGCCGCCCGCCCCGTCGGCGTGCCCGCGCTCGTCGTCGAGGACGTCCAGGCCGCGCTCGGGGCTCTCGCCCGGTTCGTCGTCGGACGCCTCGGCACCGATGTCGTCGCCCTCACCGGCTCGGCCGGCAAGACCTCCACCAAGGACCTGATCGCCCAGGTCCTCCAGAAGCACGCGCCCACCGTGTGGACGCCGGGCTCCCTCAACAACGAGATCGGTCTGCCGCTGACCGCGCTCACGGCCACCGCCGAGACCCGTCACCTCGTCCTGGAGATGGGCGCGCGCGGAATCGGTCACATCCGTTACCTGACGGGTCTGACCCCGCCGCGGATCGGTCTCGTCCTGAACGTGGGCAGCGCCCACATCGGCGAGTTCGGCGGCCGCGAGCAGATCGCCCAGGCCAAGGGCGAGCTGGTCGAGGTCCTGCCGGCGGCCGAGGACGGCGGCGTCGCGATCCTGAACGCCGACGACCCGCTGGTGCGGGCCATGGCCTCCCGTACCCGGGCGAAGGTCGTCCTGTTCGGCGAAGCGGACGAAGCGGCCGTACGGGCCGAGAACGTCCGTCTCACCGCCACCGGACAGCCCGCTTTCCGGCTTCACACACCCACCGGGTGCAGCGACGTGACCTTGCGCCTGTACGGTGAGCACCACGTGTCGAACGCGCTCGCCGCGGCCGCCGTAGCCCATGAGCTCGGCATGCCCGTCGCGGAGATCGCCACCGCGCTTTCCGAGGCAGGCACCCTGTCGCGCTGGCGCATGGAGGTCACCGAGCGTCCGGACGGCGTGACGATCGTCAACGACGCCTACAACGCGAACCCCGAGTCCATGCGAGCCGCCCTGCGCGCGCTCGCGGCCATGGGCAGGTCTGGACAGGCCGAGGGATCCCGTACGTGGGCGGTGCTCGGCCCGATGGCCGAGCTTGGTGACGAGGCGCTCGCCGAGCACGACGCGGTCGGACGGCTCGCCGTCCGGCTCAACGTCAGCAAGCTCGTCGCGGTCGGGGGCAGGGAAGCGTCCTGGCTGCAACTGGGCGCCTATAACGAGGGTTCGTGGGGTGAGGAGTCGGTGCACGTGTCCGACGCGCAGGCGGCGATCGACCTGCTGCGCAGTGAGCTGCGGCCGGGGGACATCGTCCTGGTGAAGGCATCCAGGTCGGTGGGTCTGGAGCGGGTCGCCCTGGCACTGCTCGAGAACACCGGCGAGGGCGAGGTCGCCGGCCGATGAGGCAGATCCTCTTCGCGGGGGCCATCGGGCTCTTCCTGACCCTGATCGGCACCCCGCTGCTCATCAAGCTGCTCGCCCGCAAGGGATACGGTCAGTTCATCCGCGACGACGGCCCGCGCGGCCACGCCGGGAAGAAGGGCACGCCCACCATGGGCGGTATCTCCTTCATCCTGGCCACGCTCATCGCGTACGCCCTGGCCAAGGTCATCACCGGTGAGGACCCCACCTACTCGGGTGTCCTGGTGCTGTTCCTGATGACCGGTATGGGTCTGGTCGGTTTCCTCGACGACTACATCAAGATCGTCAAGCAGCGTTCGCTGGGTCTGCGGGCCAAGGCGAAGATGGCCGGCCAGCTGATCGTCGGCATCGCCTTCGCCGTGCTCTCGCTGCAGTTCGCCGACCTGCGCGGCAACACCCCGGCGTCCGAGCGGCTGTCCTTCATCACCGACTTCGGCTGGTCCATCGGGCCGGTCCTGTTCGTGGTCTGGGCGCTCTTCATGATCCTGGCCATGTCCAACGGCGTGAACCTGACGGACGGTCTGGACGGCCTGGCCACCGGCGCGTCGGTGATGGTCTTCGGCGCGTACACCTTCATCGGGCTGTGGCAGTTCCAGGAGTCGTGCGCCAACGCCATGACCCTGACGAACCCGAACGCCTGCTTCGAGGTACGCGATCCGCTCGACCTCGCGGTCGTCGCCTCCGCCCTCATGGGCGCCTGCTTCGGCTTCCTGTGGTGGAACACCTCGCCCGCCAAGATCTTCATGGGCGACACCGGTTCGCTGGCCCTCGGCGGCGCGCTCGCGGGTCTCGCGATCTGCTCGCGCACCGAGCTCCTGATCGCCGTCCTCGGCGGCCTCTTCGTGATGATCACCATGTCCGTGGTCATCCAGGTCGGCTCCTTCAAGATGACCGGCAAGCGGGTCTTCCGGATGGCGCCACTCCAGCACCACTTCGAACTCAAGGGCTGGACCGAAGTCCTGGTCGTCGTCCGGTTCTGGATCATCCAGGGCATGTGCGTCATCGTCGGCCTGGGCATCTTCTACGCGGGATGGGCATCCGAAAAGTGAGCGAACAGCCGGTCTGGCAGGGCAAGCACGTCACCGTCGCGGGGCTGGGCGTGAGCGGCGTTCCCGCCGCCCGCGCCCTGCACGCCCGGGGTGCGGTCGTCACGGTCGTCAACGACGGCGACGACGAGCGCTCCCGGGCGCAGGCCGCCGAGTTGGAGGCGGCGGGCATCACCGTCCGACTCGGCGACGGAGCGACCCTGCCGGCCGGCACCGAGCTCATCGTGACGGCGCCGGGCTGGCAGCCCGACAAGCCGCTCTTCCAGGCCGCCGAGGCGGCGGGCGTGGAGATCTGGGGCGACGTCGAGCTGGCCTGGCGCCTGCGTGGTCCCGGCGCGGCCCCGTGGCTCGCGGTCACCGGCACCAACGGCAAGACCACGACCGTACGGATGCTCGCCTCGATCCTGCGGGCGGCCGGTCTCAAGACCGCCGCCGTCGGGAACATCGGCGTCTCCCTGCTCGACGCCGTCCTCGGTGACGAGCCGTACGACGTGCTCGCCGTCGAACTCTCCAGCTACCAGCTGCACTGGGCGCCCTCGCTGCGCGCCCACTCGGCCGCCGTGCTCAACCTGGCGCCCGACCACCTCGACTGGCACGGCTCGATGGAGGCGTACGCCGCCGACAAGGGCCGGATCTACGAGGGCAACACGGTCGCCTGCGTCTACAACACGGCCGACCCGGTCACCGAGGAGCTGGTGCGCGAGGCCGACGTCGAGGAGGGCTGCCGGGCGATCGGCTTCACCCTCGGCACCCCCGGCCCCTCGCAGCTCGGCGTCGTCGAGGGCATCCTCGTCGACCGGGCCTTTGTGGAGAACCGGCAGAAGAACGCCCAGGAGCTGGCCGAGGTCTCCGACGTCCAGCCGCCGGCCCCGCACAACATCGCCAACGCGCTCGCCGCTGCGGCCCTCGCCCGCGCCTACGGCGTGCCGCCGCAGGCCGTACGGGACGGACTGCGGGCCTTCCGGCCCGACCCGCACCGCATCGAACTGGTCGAGGAGATCGAGGGCGTGGCCTACGTCGACGATTCCAAGGCCACCAACACCCACGCCACGGAGGCGTCGTTGGCGGCCTACGATCCGATTGTCTGGATCGCCGGCGGCCTCGCCAAGGGCGCGTCCTTCGACGAGCTGGTCCAGGCGTCGGCGAAGCGGCTGCGCGGGGTCGTCCTGATGGGCCGGGACCGCGGCCTGATCCGCGAAGCCCTGGCGCGACACGCCCCCGAGGTCCCGGTGGTGGACCTCGACCGGACCGACACTGGTGCGATGTCCGCGGCCGTCCAGGAGGCGGCGGCGCTCGCCCGGCCGGGGGACACGGTCCTGCTGGCGCCGGCCTGCGCGTCGATGGACATGTTCACCAATTACAACAAGCGCGGCGAGGCGTTCGCGGACGCCGTCCGCTCGCTCGCCGCGACCGGGCGCGCCTGACCTGACCAGTGACAAGGTCCCGGCCGCGCGCCGGGCACGACTGGAGGGGACGGCGAACATGCCGAGCAGAACCGCCGGGACGCGCAAGGCCGCCGCGGCACGCGGCGGCCCCGCCCCCGCGGCGCCCCGGCCACCCCGCCGGCCGCGCGCCGGCCGGGGAGGGGTCCGCGGGCTCCGCGAGCGGGTCATGCGGGCCTGGGACCGGCCGCTGACGGCGTATTACGTGATCATCGGAGCGGGACTGCTCATCACCGCGCTCGGCCTGGTGATGGTCTACTCCGCCTCGATGATCACGGCGCTCCGCTACGACCTGGTGCCCTCGTACTTCTTCCGCAAACAGTTCTTCGCGGCGCTCCTCGGCGCGGGCCTGCTCCTGGCCGCCTCCCGGATGCCGGTGAAGCTGCACCGGGCGCTCGCGTACCCGATACTGGTCGGCGCGATCTTCCTGATGGTGCTGGTCCAGGTGCCGGGGATAGGCGTCGCGGTCGGCGGCAACCAGAACTGGATCTCGCTGGGCGGCCCGTTCATGCTCCAGCCCAGCGAGTTCGGCAAGCTGGCGCTGATCCTGTGGGGCGCCGATCTGCTGGCCCGCAAACAGGACATGAAGCTGCTCACCCAGTGGAAACACATGCTGGTGCCGCTGGTGCCCGGTACGTTCCTGCTGCTCGGCCTGATCATGCTGGGCGGCGACATGGGCACCGCCATCATCCTGACGGCGATCCTGTTCGGTCTGCTGTGGACGGCCGGCGCGCCCACCCGGCTGTTCGTCGGGGTGCTCGCCGTGGCCGGCGCGATCGGCGTCCTGCTGATCAAGACCAGCCCGCACCGGATGGAACGCTTCCAGTGCCTGGGCGCCAGCGACCCCGGCGGCGCCGGCGATCCCTGCTGGCAGGCCGCGCACGGGATCTACGCGCTGGCCTCCGGCGGATGGTTCGGTTCCGGTCTGGGTGCGAGTGTGGAAAAATGGGGTCAACTTCCGGAAGCGCACACCGACTTCATCTTCGCCGTCACCGGGGAGGAACTGGGTCTGGCGGGGACGCTGTCGGTACTCGCCCTGTTCGCGGCTCTAGGCTATGCGGGTATCCGCGTGGCCGGAGGCACGGAGGACCCCTTCGTCAGGTATGCCGCGGGAGGCGTGACCACCTGGATCACGGCCCAGGCCGTGATCAACGTCGGTGCGGTGCTCGGTCTGCTGCCGATCGCCGGAGTCCCCCTCCCGCTGTTCTCCTACGGGGGCTCGGCCCTGCTGCCGACCATGTTCGCCGTCGGGCTGCTGATCGCGTTCGCGCGTCAGGAGCCCGCCGCGAAAGCGGCCCTGGCCATGCGCCCCGGATGGGGTGAGCGGGCCGGGGGGAGATGGAAGTCGATGCGACGGCGCGTCAAGAAGCGTCCGTCCGGAGAGCGGTGAATTTCGGTGCATGTCGTCCTTGCCGGTGGAGGTACTGCCGGCCACATCGAGCCCGCGCTCGCCCTCGCGGACGCCCTGCGCAGGCAGGATCCCACCGTGAGGATCACGGCGCTGGGCACGGAGCGCGGTCTGGAGACCCGGCTGGTGCCGGAGCGCGGCTACGAGCTGGCGCTCATCCCCGCCGTGCCGCTGCCGCGCAAGCCGACGCCCGAACTGCTCACCGTCCCCGGGCGGCTGCGCGGCACCATCAAGGCCGCCGAGCAGGTCCTGGAGCGCACCAAGGCGGACTGCGTGGTCGGCTTCGGCGGGTACGTGGCCCTGCCCGGCTATCTGGCCGCCAAGCGGCTCGGGGTACCGATCGTGGTCCACGAGGCCAACGCCCGGCCCGGCCTGGCCAACAAGATCGGCTCGCGGTTCGCCTCCGGGGTCGCCGTGGCCACCCCGGACTCCAAGCTGCGCGACGCCCGTTACATCGGCATCCCGCTGCGCTACACGATCGCGACCCTCGACCGGGCCCGGGTCCGCCCCGAGGCGCGCGCCGCGTTCGGTCTCGACCCGAACCTGCCGACGCTGCTGGTCTCCGGCGGCTCGCAGGGCGCCCGCCGCCTCAACGAGGTGGTCCAGCAGGTCGCCCCGGTGCTCCAGCGCTCGGGCATCCAGATCCTGCACGCGGTCGGCCCGAAGAACGAGGTGCCGCGTGTCGACAACATGCCCGGAATGCCGCCGTACGTACCGGTACCGTACGTGGACCGGATGGACCTCGCGTACGCCGCGGCCGACATGATGCTCTGCCGCGCGGGCGCGATGACCGTCGCCGAGCTCTCCGCCGTCGGACTGCCGGCCGCCTACGTCCCGCTGCCCATCGGCAACGGCGAACAGCGGCTCAACGCCCAGCCGGTGGTCAAGGCCGGCGGTGGACTCCTCGTCGACGACGCGGAACTGACGCCGCAGTGGGTGCAGGGCAACGTCCTGCCCGTACTGGCCGATCCGCACCGGCTGTACGAGATGTCCCGCGCCGCCGCCGAGTTCGGCCGCCGGGACGCCGACGAGCTGCTCGTCGGCATGGTGTACGAGGCGATCGCCGCCCGCCGTCAGGGATAACGGCGAGCGGGCCGGACGGGCGTGTGGCTGTCGAATGAATCGTCGACAGCCGGGGCGCCCGGCGGCGCGTGAGCCAGGACAAGCGGAGGAGATGCTGTGGTGGCGGGAACGGCGACCGGCAGGAAGAGCGGGGCCGACGCGTCCAGGAGGCCGTCACGGCGGCCGTCCGGGCCGGGTGTTCGGCGTTTCGGGACCCCCGGCCCGCGTGCGCTCCTGATCGCCTTCGGTGTCCTGCTCCTGACGGCCGGCGTCCTCTGGGCGCTGTACGGCTCGACCTGGCTCCGGGTGGAGCAGGTGAGCACCTCCGGCACGGAGGTGCTCACCCCCGCGGAGGTCGAGCGTGTCGCGGCGGTCCCGCTCGGCGCGCCGCTCGTGTCGGTCGACACGTCCGGCATCGAGGCGCGGCTGCGCGACCGGCTGCCGCGGATCGACCAGGTGGAGGTCGTGCGGTCATGGCCGCACGGAATCGGTCTGAAAGTGACGGAACGTCACCCGGTTCTTCTGCTGGAAAAGGGTGGAAAGTTTATCGAAGTGGACTCGTCCGGTGTCCGGTTCGCCACCGTCAAGGCCCCGCTCCGCGGTGTCCCGCGCCTCGTCCTCGACGTGGCCGGATCGCCCAGTCTGCGCCGTTTCGACGCCGACCGGCTGCTGACGGTCGCGGTAGGCGTGACGGGCGAACTCCCGGAGAAAATCGCCCAAGACGTCCGTGTCGTCCGGATTACCTCCTTCGACTCCATCACTCTGGAACTCGGCAAGGGCCGCAGCGTCTTCTGGGGCAGCGGCGAGCACGGGCCGGTCAAGGCGCGCGTGCTCACCGCACTCATGAAGGCGACTCCCAAAGCGGGACACTTCGACGTAAGTGCCCCCACCGCACCCGCCTCTTCGAGGAGTTGACGTTCATCGGCGCCGGTCAGCACCCTGGTTGGCCAGCGCTACGGGTGATCACATAGGGTGAAAAGAAAAACGGGAGGTTCGGCGTGTTCGTTGAACGGGCGCCGCTTGTCGACTTAGTGTCCTGTTCGGAAGAGTCCAGCGAACAGAGACACTGGTAACCCTAAACTTCAACGTTAGGGTTTGGGTCGGCGTTTCGGACCGTCCCAATCGGCATCCGTCGCCGCGTCGCGCCAACCATCGCGAAGCGGCGACACGTAACTCGAGGCGAGAGGCCTTCGACGTGGCAGCACCGCAGAACTACCTCGCAGTCATCAAGGTCATCGGTGTCGGCGGCGGTGGTGTCAATGCCATCAACCGAATGATCGAGGTCGGTCTCAAAGGCGTCGAGTTCATCGCCATCAACACCGACGCTCAGGCGCTGTTGATGAGCGACGCCGACGTCAAGCTCGACGTCGGCCGTGAACTCACCCGCGGCCTCGGGGCCGGGGCCAATCCGGCCGTCGGCCGCAAGGCGGCAGAGGACCACCGTGAGGAGATCGAGGAGGTCCTCAAGGGGGCCGACATGGTCTTCGTCACCGCCGGCGAAGGCGGCGGCACCGGCACCGGCGGCGCGCCCGTCGTCGCCAACATCGCGCGCTCGCTCGGCGCCCTGACGATCGGTGTGGTCACCCGCCCGTTCACCTTCGAGGGCCGCCGTCGCGCCAACCAGGCGGAGGACGGCATCGCCGAGCTCCGCGAAGAGGTCGACACCCTCATCGTCATCCCGAACGACCGGCTGCTGTCCATCTCGGACCGTCAGGTCTCGGTGCTCGACGCCTTCAAGTCGGCCGACCAGGTGCTGCTCAGCGGTGTCCAGGGCATCACCGACCTCATCACCACCCCGGGTCTGATCAACCTCGACTTCGCCGACGTCAAGTCGGTCATGTCCGAGGCCGGTTCGGCCCTGATGGGCATCGGCTCCGCCCGCGGCGACGACCGCGCGGTGGCCGCCGCGGAGATGGCGATCTCCTCGCCGCTCCTGGAGGCGTCCATCGACGGCGCCCGCGGCGTGCTGCTCTCCATCTCCGGCGGCAGCGACCTCGGTCTGTTCGAGATCAACGAGGCCGCCCAGCTGGTGAGCGAGGCCGCCCACCCCGAGGCGAACATCATCTTCGGCGCCGTCATCGACGACGCCCTCGGCGACGAGGTCCGGGTCACCGTCATCGCGGCCGGCTTCGACGGCGGCCAGCCGCCGGCCCGCCGGGACAACATCATCGGCTCGGCCTCCGCCAAGCGCGAGGAGCCGGCCCCGGCCCCCCGCGCCGCCGAGCCCGCCCGCCCGCTGGGCGGCCTCGGCACGGTGACCCCGCGCGAGGAGCCCGCCCCGGCCCCCGTCGAGCCGGTGCGCGCGGTCGGCGAGAGCTCGCTGCCGCCCGTCGCCCCGCCGGTGGTCCCGCCGGCCCGCCCGTACCCGGACACCTCGGCCGAAGAGCTGGATGTCCCGGACTTCTTGAAGTGATAGGGCAGCGTTACGACACGAGCGGCGCCCACTTCGCCTTCACCGACCGGTGGGGCGGGGTGAGCGCCGTTCCGTACGAGGAGCTCAACCTCGGCGGCGCCGTGGGCGACGACCCCGGCACGGTCCGGGCCAACCGGGCGCGGGCCGCCGAGGGACTGGGCCTGGACCCGGCGCGCGTGGTCTGGATGAACCAGGTGCACGGCGCCGACGTCGCCGAGGTCGACGGCCCCTGGGCGACGGACCGTGAGATCCCCCGCGTGGACGCCCTCGTGACGTCCCGTCCGGGCCTCGCGCTCGCCGTCCTCACCGCCGACTGCGTCCCCGTCCTGCTGGCCGACCCGGTCGCCGGAGTGGTGGCCGCGGCCCACGCCGGACGGCCCGGGATGGTCGCCGGAGTGGTCCCCGCCGCCGTCGAGGCGATGCGGAAGCGGGGCGCCGACCCCGCCCGGATCGTCGCCCGCACCGGCCCCGCGGTCTGCGGCCGTTGTTACGAGGTGCCGGCTTCGATGCGCGCCGAGGTGGCCGCCGTCGAGCCCGCCGCGTACGCGGAGACCTCCTGGGGCACTCCCGCCGTCGACGTCGCCGCCGGAGTCCGCGCCCAGCTGGAGCGGCTCGGGGTACGGGACGTCGCGGACGCCGGGGTGTGCACCCTGGAGTCCCGCGACCACTACTCGTACCGCCGCGACCGCACCACGGGGCGACTCGCGGGATATGTCTGGCTGGACCCCGAGACGTCCCGGGGCACGACCCCCGAATCCTGTGTGGGAAAGAACTGATGACGGACCGCAAGTCGGAACTCGCCGCGAACCTCGCGCGCGTGGAGGAGCGCATCGCCGAGGCGTGCGCGGCGGCCGGGCGCGCCCGGGACGAGGTGACCCTCATCGTGGTCACCAAGACCTACCCCGCGAGCGATGTGAGGTTTCTGCACGAACTCGGTGTGCGGCATGTGGCCGAGAACCGTGACCAGGACGCGGCCCCGAAGGCCGCGGCGTGTGCGGATCTCGACCTCAGCTGGCACTTCGTGGGTCAGTTGCAGACCAATAAGGTCCGCTCGGTGGTGGGTTATGCCGATGTGGTGCAGTCCGTCGACCGTTTGAAGCTCGTCTCCGCCTTGTCCGCGGCCGCGGTGAAGGCGGACCGCGAACTGGGCTGTCTGATCCAGGTCGCCCTCGACGCCGAGGCCGGCGGGCGGGGCGAGCGGGGCGGGGTGAGCCCCGACGGGATCGAGGAGTTGGCGGCGGCGGTGGACGCCGCGCCCGGGCTTCGTCTCGGTGGACTGATGACCGTCGCACCCCTGGTCGGTTCGTACGCGGGCCGGCAACGCGCCGCCTTCGAGCGGCTGATGGATTTGTCGACTGCCCTGCGCGCGACTCGCCCGACTGCGAACATGGTGTCAGCAGGGATGAGCGGGGACCTCGAAGAGGCCGTCGCGGCCGGTGCGACACATGTGCGCGTCGGTACGGCGGTGCTCGGAGTCCGCCCCAAGCTCGGGTAACGTCGCGAAGAGTCGGACCACAGCAGAAAATATGGTCAATCCGCCGAGGGGCGGGCGGACTCGTGGATCGCGGGCACGTGGTGACACTGCGACATTCGGTAAGGGCGATCCACCACAGAGCGGAGGAAGCGGCGATATGGCCGGCGCGATGCGCAAGATGGCGGTCTACCTCGGCCTCGTGGAGGACGACGGTTACGACGGCCGGGGGTTCGACCCCGACGACGACTTCGAACCCGAGTTGGAGCCGGAGCCCGAGCGCGACCGGCGCCACCACCAGCCCCCGCGGCAGGTGGAACGGGAGGAACCTGTACGGGTGGTGACGCCGCCCGCCCCCCGCGAGCCGGTGTCCCGTTCTGTCCCGGTTGCCGCCGAGAGCGGACGTCCGGCCCGAATTGCCCCCGTGGCATCCATCACACCCGAACGCCCGAGCCTGGAGAAGAACGCACCGGTGATCATGCCCAAGGTCGTGTCCGAGCGGGAGCCGTACCGCATCACCACGCTGCACCCGCGGACCTACAACGAGGCCCGTACCATCGGGGAACACTTCCGTGAGGGCACTCCGGTGATCATGAATCTCACGGAGATGGACGATACGGACGCGAAGCGACTTGTCGACTTTGCCGCCGGACTCGTCTTCGGTCTTCATGGCAGCATTGAGCGCGTGACGCAGAAGGTGTTCCTGTTGTCGCCTGCTAACGTCGATGTCACGGCGGAGGACAAGGCCCGTATCGCAGAGGGCGGATTCTTCAACCAGAGCTGAGAGCACGAGACCGAGAGGGGCCGGCCGCGAACGCGCGGCCGGACAAGTGAGAGCACGAAAGTCAGGGGAGAGGGAACCGCGGGATGGGCGTCGCACTACAGGTGGTCTACATCGCGCTGATGTGCTTCCTCGTCCTTCTGATCCTCCGACTGGTCATGGACTATGTCTTCCAGTTCGCCCGTTCGTGGCGGCCCGGGAAGGTGATGGTGGTCGTTCTGGAGGCCACCTACACGGTCACCGATCCACCGCTCAAGCTTCTTCGGCGGCTCATCCCGCCGTTGCGTCTCGGGGGCGTGGCACTCGACCTGTCCTTCTTCGTTCTAATGATCATCGTTTTCATCCTGATTCGCGTCGTAGAGGGTTTCGCGCGGTGAGTACGGGGTGAATGTGGACGATACGGTCTTGCCGACTGCCGACGACTACGTAGAGGTGAAGAAGAGATGCCGCTGACCCCCGAGGACGTGCGGAACAAGCAGTTCACGACCGTCCGCCTTCGAGAAGGCTATGACGAGGACGAGGTGGATGCCTTCCTCGACGAGGTCGAAGCCGAACTGACGCGACTGCTCCGCGAGAACGAGGACCTGCGCGCCAAGCTGGCCGCGGCGACGCGTGCCGCCGCGCAGAATCAGCAGCAGCAGAACATGCGCAAGCCCCCGGAGCAGCCGGAGCGTCCCGGCCCCGGCGGCCCTGGCGGGGCTCCCGTGCCCGCCGCCATATCGGGCCCGCCGGTACAGCAGCAGCCGCAGATGGGCCCGCCGCAGCTGCCGTCCGGTGCTCCTCAGCTTCCCGCGGGCCCGATGCAGGGCGGCCCGATGGGTCCCGGCCAGATGCAGCAGGGCGGTCCCATGGGACCTGGCCAGATGCAGCAGGGCGGTCCCATGGGACCTGGCCAGATGCAGCAGGGCGGCCCCATGGGTCCCGGCCAGATGCAGCAGGGCGGCCCCATGGGTCACCCGCAGCAGCAGCCGATGCAGCCGCCGGCCCCGCAGGGCCCCGGTGGCGACAGCGCCGCGCGCGTCCTGTCGCTGGCTCAGCAGACCGCCGACCAGGCGATCGCGGAGGCCCGTTCCGAGGCCAACAAGATCGTCGGCGAGGCCCGTTCGCGCGCCGAGGGCCTGGAGCGGGACGCCCGCGCCAAGGCCGACGCCCTGGAGCGGGACGCGCAGGAGAAGCACCGCGTCGCGATGGGCTCCCTGGAGTCCGCCCGCGCCACCCTCGAGCGCAAGGTCGAGGACCTGCGGGGCTTCGAGCGTGAGTACCGCACCCGTCTGAAGTCGTACCTGGAGTCGCAGCTGCGTCAGCTCGACTCGCAGGCCGACGAGTCGCTGGCCCCGCCGCGGACCCCCGCGGCCCCGTCCCTGCCGCCGTCGCCCTCGATGGCCTCGGCGGGCGCGGGTGCCCCGTCCTACGGCGGCAACAACGCGATGGCCGGCGGCCCGTCGTACGGCGGCCAGCAGCAGATGGCCCCCGCGATGACGCAGCCGATGGCTCCGGTGCGGCCGCAGGCGCCGCAGCCGATGCAGCAGGCGCCGGCGCCGATGCGCGGGTTCCTCATCGACGAGGACGACAACTGAGGGCGGCGGAGCCGCGCGTGAGCGCGTAGCCGTCGGCGGCAGTCGTGAAAGGCCGGTTCCCGGGGTCACTCCCGGGGGCCGGCCCTTCGGCGTTTCCGGGGGCGTTTCGGGGGTGCGGGCCGGGTGCGGGGCGCTGGGTGGATGCGAGGTGGGTGGGGGCTTGTGGTCGTGGGGCCCTCTCCGCCGGTGGGGGCTGCTCGCGCCTGCCCCCTGGAGATACGCGAGAGGCCCGGCTCCACCGTGCGGTGAAGCCGGGCCTCTGTCGGGTTGTTACGCCTTCTTCAGACGGAAGGTGAGGGACAGGCCCTCGTCCTCGAAGGGGGTGCCGTAGGTGTCGTCGGCGTCGCCCTCGGCGTGGTCCGTCGCGAGGACCTCGTCGGCGATGAGGCCGGCGTGGGCCGTCAGGGCCTCCGTGGTCTCCGGTGAGGCGGAGGTCCAGCGCAGGGCGATGCGGTCCGCGACGTCGAGGCCGCTGTTCTTGCGGGCCTCCTGGATCAGCCGGATCGCGTCACGGGCCAGGCCCGCCTTGCGCAGCTCCGGGGTGATCTCCAGGTCCAGGGCGACCGTGGCGCCCGAGTCGGAGGCGACCGACCAGCCCTCGCGCGGGGTCTCGGTGATGATGACCTCCTCGGGGGTGAGGAGGATCGTCTCGCCGCCGACCACCAGCGGGGCCTCGCCGCCGCGCAGCGCCAGGGCCAGCGCCGCCGCGTCGGTCGCCGCGACCGCCTTGGCGACGTCCTGCACGCCCTTGCCGAAACGCTTGCCGAGCGCGCGGAAGTTGGCCTTCGCCGTCGTGTCGACGAGCGAGCCGCCGACCTCGGAGAGGGACGCGAGGGAGGAGACGTTCAGCTCCTCCGTGATCTGCGCCTGGAGCTCCGGGGAGAGGTCCGCGAAGCCCGTCGCCGCCACCAGGGCGCGCGACAGCGGCTGACGCGTCTTCACGCCCGACTCGGCGCGCGTCGCGCGGCCCAGCTCGACCAGGCGGCGGACCAGGAGCATCTGCACGGACAGCTCCGGGTTCACCAGCGCCGCGTCCGGCTCCGGCCAGGTGGCCAGGTGGACGGACTCCGGGGCGTCCGGGGTGACCGGGACGATCAGGTCCTGCCACACCCGCTCGGTGATGAACGGGGTCAGCGGGGCCATCAGCCGCGTCACGGTCTCCACGACCTCGTGGAGGGTGCGCAGCGCCGCCTTGTCGCCCTGCCAGAACCGGCGGCGCGAGCGGCGCACGTACCAGTTGGACAGGTCGTCGACGAACGCCGAGAGCAGCTTGCCGGTCCGCTGGGTGTCGTAGGCCTCCATCGCCTCGGTGGCCTCGGCCACCAGCGTGTTCAGCTCGCCGAGCAGCCAGCGGTCGAGGACCGGGCGGTCGGCCGGCGCCGGGTCGGCCGCCGACGGGGCCCAGCCGGACGTACGGGCGTACAGCGCCTGGAAGGCGACCGTGTTCCAGTACGTCAGGAGGGTCTTGCGGACGACCTCCTGGATCGTGCCGTGGCCCACCCGGCGGGCCGCCCACGGCGAGCCGCCGGCGGCCATGAACCAGCGCACCGCGTCGGCGCCGTGCTGGTCCATCAGCGGGATCGGCTGCAGGATGTTGCCCAGGTGCTTGGACATCTTGCGGCCGTCCTCGGCGAGGATGTGGCCGAGGCAGACCACGTTCTCGTACGAGGACTTGTCGAAGACGAGGGTGCCGACCGCCATCAGCGTGTAGAACCAGCCGCGGGTCTGGTCGATCGCCTCGGAGATGAACTGGGCCGGGTAGCGGGCCTCGAACAGCTCCTTGTTCTGGTACGGGTAGCCGTGCTGCGCGAACGGCATCGAACCCGAGTCGTACCAGGCGTCGATGACCTCGGGCACGCGCACCGCTTCGAGGGAGCAGCCCTCGGCCGGGCAGGTGAAGGTGACGGCGTCGATGTACGGGCGGTGCGGGTCGAGGTCCGACTGGTCGGTGCCGGTCAGCTCGGTCAGCTCGGCGCGCGAGCCCACGCACGTGAGGTGGTCGTCGGCGCAGCGCCAGATGGGCAGCGGGGTGCCCCAGTAGCGGTTGCGGGACAGCGCCCAGTCGATGTTGTTGTTCAGCCAGTCGCCGAAGCGGCCGTGCTTGACCGAGTCCGGGAACCAGTTCGTCTTCTCGTTCTCTTCGAGAAGGCGGTCCTTCACGGCGGTCGTGCGGATGTACCAGGACGGCTGCGCGTAGTAGAGCAGCGCCGTGTGGCAGCGCCAGCAGTGCGGGTAGCTGTGCTCGTACGCGATGTGCTTGAAGAGCACGCCGCGCGCGTCCAGGTCGGCGGTGAGCGCCTCGTCGGCCTTCTTGAAGAAGACGCCGCCGACCAGCGGCACGTCCTCCTCGAAGGTGCCGTCGGGGCGGACCGGGTTGACGACCGGCAGTCCGTACGCCTTGCAGACCTTGAGGTCGTCCTCACCGAAGGCGGGGGACTGGTGGACCAGACCCGTACCGTCCTCGGTCGTCACGTACTCGGCGTTGACGACGTAGTGCGCCGGCTCGGTGAACTCGACGAAGTCGAAGGGACGCTGGTAGGTCCAGCGCTCCATCTCGGCACCGGTGAACGACTCGCCGGTGGTCACCCAGCCCTCGCCGAGCGCCTTGTCGAGCAGCGGCTCGGCGACGACCAGGCGCTCGTCGCCGTCCGTGGCGACCACGTAGGTCACCTCGGGGTGGGCGGCGACGGCCGTGTTGGACACCAGGGTCCACGGGGTGGTCGTCCACACCAGGAGCGCGGCCTTGCCGGCGAGCGGGCCGGAGGTCAGCGGGAAGCGGACGTAGACGGACGGGTCGACGACCGTCTCGTAGCCCTGCGCCAGCTCGTGGTCCGAGAGGCCGGTGCCGCAGCGCGGGCACCACGGGGCCACCCGGTGGTCCTGGACGAGCAGGTCCTTGTCGAAGATGGTCTTCAGCGACCACCAGACCGACTCGATGTACGCGGGGTCCATGGTGCGGTACGCGTCGTCCATGTCGACCCAGTAGCCCATGCGGTCGGTCAGCTCGGCGAACGCGTCGGTGTGCCGGGTCACGGACTCGCGGCACTTGGCGTTGAACTCGGCGATGCCGTACGCCTCGATGTCCTTCTTGCCGGTGAAGCCCAGCTCCTTCTCGACGGCCAGCTCGACCGGCAGGCCGTGGCAGTCCCAGCCGGCCTTGCGGGCGACGTGGTAGCCGCGCATGGTGCGGAAGCGGGGGAAGACGTCCTTGAAGACGCGGGCCTCGATGTGGTGGGCGCCCGGCATGCCGTTCGCGGTCGGAGGGCCCTCGTAGAACACCCATTCGGGGCGTCCCTCGGACTGCTCCAGACTCTTGGCGAAGACCTTGTTCTCGCGCCAGAAGTCGAGCACACCGTGCTCGAGCGCGGGCAGGTCTACCTGGGCGGGTACCTGGCGGTACTGCGAAGACATCGATCTTCCTCCGGCGGATGTGCCACGTTTCCGTCCGGAGGGACGAGAGCCTCGGCTCCCGCGGTACCACCCTCCTTGGCCACGGGCGCGTCCACGCCCGAAGCCCCCTCATTGGGGTCGCGACACCGGTTCTAGTCGCCGCGGTCGGATCTCCGCGGCTTTCTTCCGGCAGCTCCGGGGTGATGCTTCACCTCGCGCACACCCCCGGGCTCGCACCGTCCCCGGGTCGCTCATGGCTGCGTACGACGCTACTCGTCCCCATCCAAGCCTCTCGCTCCGCCCAGTGTACGGGGCCGGGCGCGGGTCGGCCGACCCGTTTTCCGGCGGGGCGGGGGCGGTGGCCGTGCCCGGCCCGGCGTGACCCGAATGGCGACACGGCCCCGGGCGGACTTCGGCGAGGGCCATGTGGGGGACTCCCGGCACGGAGGGCCCGGCCACGCGCGCGTGCGGCCGGGAAGGGGTGCCCGGGGGCGGTGCCGGGGCGCGGAAAGGGGCGGCGTGCCCCGTTGCCGAGGGCCCTGGGCCGATTTATCGTCCCAGCACGATTCGCGCGCAAGATCACAAAATGTGAAGGGGCCGCGACATGGTGGCGAAGAAGACCGCCGCGGAGAAGACGGCGCCGCCGGCCGGGAAGGCGGCGGCGAGGAAGGCGACGGCCGGAACGGCTGCCGAGGACGCCGGAGAGGCGGCCGGGAAAGCGGCCGGAGAGGCGGCCGAGGCGGCGCCCGCGAAAGCGGCGCCGAAGACCGCCAAG
The DNA here is from genome assembly GCF_040635425.1 of Streptomyces laurentii. Lineage (NCBI taxonomy): Bacteria > Bacillati > Actinomycetota > Actinomycetes > Kitasatosporales > Streptomycetaceae > Streptomyces > Streptomyces laurentii. The sequence goes on from NZ_JBEYHT010000010.1 coordinate 162,852, forward strand.
ACCGCGAAGAAGGCCGCCGCGAAGAAGACCGCGGCCAAGAAGGTCGCGGCCAAGAAGACCGCCGCGAAGAAAGCCGCCGCCAAGAAGGCCGTCGCGAAGAAGACCGCCGCCTCCGAGGCCCCCGCGAAGAAGAGCACGGCGCGGAAGACCGCGTCGAAGAAGGCCCCGGCCCCCCAGGCCGCGAGCGAGCAGACAGGAGTACGGAAGGTGCCAGCGAAGAAGACCGCGGGGGTCGCCACGAAGGTCGGGGCCGACGCCGCCGTGCCCCCCGCACGGGCCGGTGAGCTCGCCGTACGCCCGGGGGAGGACCCGTGGACCCCCGAGGAGGTGGCGGAGGCCCGCAGCGAGCTGCAGTCGGAGGTGCTGCGGCTGCGCAGCGAGCTGATCCACTCCAAGGAGGAGCTGACCGGCCTCATGCGCGACGGCGGCGAGGGCGCCGGCGACGACCAGGCCGACACCGGCAGCAAGAACATCACGCGCGAGCACGAGCTGGCCCTGGCCGCGAACGCCCGCGAGATGCTGGAGCAGAGCGAGCACGCCCTGGAGCGGCTCGACACGGGGACGTACGGTCTGTGCGAGGTCTGCGGCAAGCCCATCGGCAAGGCCAGGATGCAGGCGTTTCCGCGGGCCACCCTGTGTGTCGAGGACAAGCAGAAACAGGAACGCCGCGGCTGACACGCGCGCGAGGGTGTGTCGTACCCTCGTGCACATGGCAGAGGCGGAGAGCGTCATCGGTACCCCCGATTCAGCAGGTGCCGACGAGTCGGCAGGTCCCGGGACCGAGGTGCGTCCTCAGGGGAAGAGGAAGCTCGCGGCGCTCTTGGTGGTGGCCGTGCTCGCGTACCTCATCGACCTCGGCAGCAAGATGCTCGTGGTCGCGAAGCTGGAGGGGCACGAGCCGATCGACCTGATCGGCGACCTGCTGCGGCTCAGCGCCATCCGCAACCGGGGCGCCGCCTTCGGCATGGGCGAGGCGTACACGGTCATCTTCACGCTGATCGCCTCCGTCGTGATCACGGTGATCATCCGGCTGTCGCGCAAGCTCTACAGCCTGCCCTGGGCCATCGCCCTCGGCCTGCTGCTCGGCGGCGCGCTCGGCAACCTGACCGACCGGATCTTCCGCTCGCCGGGCGTCTTCCGGGGCGCGGTCGTCGACTTCATCGCGCCCGCGCACTTCGCCGTCTTCAATCTCGCCGACTCGGCGATCGTCTGCGGCGGCATCCTGATCGTGCTGCTGTCGTTCCGTGGCCTGGACCCCGACGGCACCATCCACAAGGACTGACTCCGCACGGTCCGGGATCGCGTGGCGAAGTGCCGTGAGGTGCCGGCGAGGTCCGAGGGCCTCCCGGCACAAGGCATACTCGACAGGGTGAGCACGAGTCCCGAGATCCGCACCCTGCCCGTACCCGACGGCCTGGAGGGCGAGCGCGTCGACGCCGCCATCGCCCGCATGTTCGGGTTCTCCCGTACGAAGGCGGCCGAGCTGGCCGCCGCCGGGAAGGTCCTCGTCGACGGGTCCGTCGTCGGCAAGTCCGAGCGGGTCAGCGGTGGCGCGTGGCTCGAGGTCGAGATGCCCGGCGCGCCCGCGCCCGTGCAGATCGTGGCCGAGCCCGTCGAGGGCATGGAGATCGTCCACGACGACGACGACATCGTCGTGATCATGAAGCCGGTCGGCGTCGCCGCCCACCCCAGCCCCGGCTGGACCGGCACCACCGTCATCGGCGGCCTGGCCGCCGCCGGCTACCGCATCTCCACCTCCGGCGCCGCCGAGCGCCAGGGCATCGTGCACCGCCTCGACGTCGGCACCTCCGGTCTGATGGTGGTGGCGAAGTCGGAGTACGCGTACACGTCGCTGAAGCGCCAGTTCAAGGAGCGCGTGGTCGACAAGCGCTACCACGCCCTCGTGCAGGGCCACCCGGACCCGCTGAGCGGCACCATCGACGCCCCCATCGGCCGGCACCCGAACCACGACTACAAGTGGGCCGTGACCGCCGAGGGCAAGCCCTCCGTGACCCACTACGACCTCATCGAGGCGTACCGGGCGGCCTCGCTGCTCGACATCAAGCTGGAGACGGGCCGCACCCACCAGATCCGCGTGCACATGTCCGCCCACCGCCACCCCTGCGTCGGCGACATCACCTACGGCGCCGACCCGACCATGGCCAAGCGCCTCGGCCTGACCCGGCAGTGGCTGCACGCGGTCCGGCTCGGCTTCGAGCACCCCGCCGACGGCCGCTGGGTCGAGTTCGCGAGCACCTACCCGGCCGACCTGCAGACCGCCCTCGACCGGATCGCGGCCGAGAGCCGGTGACCGCCTCCGCCGAGTCGGCCCCGGTCACCTCGACCCTCGCGTACGAGGTGCGGGAGGTCGCCGGGACCGCCGACCGGGACGCCTGCTTCGCGGTGCGCCGCGAGGTCTTCGTCGAGGAGCAGGGCGTCACGGCGGAGGAGGAGTACGACACGTACGACGAGACCGCCGTGCATCTGCTCGCGGTCCGCGCCGACGGCGTGCCGCTCGGCACCGGACGGCTGCTGTACGGGGCGGACGCCCTCGGCAAGACGGCCGCCGACGCCTCCGTGGGCTCGCTCGGCCGGCTCGCCGTGGCGCGCGCCGCCCGCGGCCTCGGGGTCGGCGCCGCGCTGGTGCGGGCCATCGAGGACGCGGCCCGGGCCCGCGGCCTCGCCGCCGTCGACCTGCACGCCCAGACGCACGCCCTCGGCTTCTACGAGCGGCTCGGCTACGTGGTCTACGGACCGGAGTTCCCCGACGCGGGCATCCCGCACCGGGCGATGCGCCGCACGCTCTGAGTCGTTCCCACGGGGGCGTACCGGCTCACGGGTGGATGACCGGGGGCAATCGGCGCCAAATCGGGCGTACGTGACAGGGTAGGGGCCGTGGATCAATTGGCCCTGCTGTTCCTGCTGCTGCTCGGCGCCGTGCTCACCGTTCCGCTCGGAAGCCGGCTCGGGCTGCCCGCGCCCGTCCTGATGACCCTCATCGGGGTCGTGCTGGCCTTCCTGCCCTTCGTGCCGAACGTCGACATCCCGCCCGAGTTCATCCTGCCGCTGGTGCTGCCGCCCCTGCTCTACGCGTCGGTCCAGCGCACCTCCTGGCGGCAGTTCGCGGCCAACAGGCGGCCGATCTTCCTGCTCGCGGTGGCCCTGGTCTTCGTCACCACGGCCGCCGTCGGCGCGGTCGCGAACGCCCTGGTGCCGGGCATCCCGCTGGCCGCCGCGCTCGCCCTCGGCGCCCTGGTGGCGCCGCCCGACCCGGTCGCGGCCACCGCCGTGGCCGGCTCGCTGGGACTGCCCCGGCGCCTGGTGTCGATCCTGGAGGGCGAGGGGCTGTTCAACGACGTCACCGCGATCGTGCTCTACCACGTGGCGATCACGGCCGTCGTCAGCGGGCACTTCTCCTGGACGCTCGCGCTCGGCGAGCTGGTCCTGTCGGCCGTCGTCGCGGTCGTGGTCGGCATCGCCCTCGGCTGGGTCACCAACCGGCTCATCGTCATCCTCGGCGACCCGACCCTGCAGACCGGCCTCACCCTCCTCGTGCCCTTCGTCTCCTACGTCGTCGCGGAGGAACTGCACGGCTCGGGCGTGCTCGGCGTGCTGGTCACCGCGCTGTTCCTGGCGGAGCACGCGAGCGACGCCGACGACGTGATGGGGCGGCTCGCCGGGCAGACCTTCTGGGAGGTCGTCGACACCCTGGTCACCGGCATCGCGTTCGGTCTGATCGGCCTGGAGCTGGTGCACGTCTTCGGCGTCGCCGAGGGGCGCGGCTGGCGGATGATCGGCTGGGGCGCGGCCGTCGTCGCAGTGGTGGTCGGGGTCCGGCTGATCTGGCTCCTGCCGGCGTCCTGGCTGGCGAAGAAGCTGCACACGCTGCGGGACTACGCCGAGGAGATCCCGATGAGCTGGCGGGAGAGCGTCGTCATGTGGTGGGCCGGGATGCGCGGGGTGGCCTCGGTCGCGCTGGCGCTCGCCATCCCGCTGAAGAAGAACGACGGTTCGCCCTTCCCCGGCCGTGACGAGCTGGTCTTCATCGCCTTCTGCGTGATCCTCACGACCCTCGTGCTCCAGGGGCTGACCCTGCCCTGGCTGGTGCGCCGGCTCGGGGTGAAGGCGGACGCGGAGGCCGAGCGGGTCTACGAGCGGGATCTGGCGATCCGGGCGGCGAAGGCGGCGCGGCTGCGGCTGAAGGAGGTCGAGGAGGTCGAGGAGCTGCCTGAGGACCTGGCGGAGCGGCTGCAGCGCGCCGCCTTCGACATCGGCGCGCGGATCAGCGCGGACATGGTGGACGACGAGCGGCGGGCCGCGTTCACCCAGCGCGTGCAGCGGGCGCACACGCTCCAGCGGATCCAGCGGGAGATGCTGTCGGCCGCCCGCCACGAGGTCCTGGCGGCGCGCAGCGAGCCGGGGGCCGATCCGGAGGTGGTGGACCGGGTGCTGCGGCATCTGGACGTCCGCAGCATGCGCTGACGGCGGCACCTGAGCCCGGGCCTATGCCGTACCGCGGGGTGCGCGCGGGCGCATATGCCGCACCGTGACGGCGGGGGCGGCCGGGACCGGGTGGCAGGATGGGGCGCATGAACATCATGCTCTTCCACTCCGCCCACGGGCTGACGCCTTCCGTGACGGCCGCGGCCGAGCGGCTGCGGGCCGCCGGGCACCGGGTCTGGACCCCGGACCTCTTCGACGGCCGGACGGCCGCCACGGTGGAGGAGGGCATGGCGCTGCGCGACGCCGTCGGCAAGGACGAGCTGCTGAAGCGGGCGGTCCTCGCAGCGGCCCCGTACTCCGAGCAGGGGCTCGTGTACATGGGCCTGTCCTTCGGCGCCTCGGTCGCGCAGACCTTGGCGCTGGGCGACGAGAAGGCGCGCGGACTGCTGCTGTTCCACGGCACCTCGGACATCGCCGAGTCGGCCGCCGTGGACGAACTGCCGGTCCAGCTGCACGTGGCCGAGCCCGACCCGTTCGAGACGGACGACTGGCTGTCGTCCTGGTACCTCCGGATGGGACAGATCGGGGCCGACGTCGAGGTCTACCGCTACCGGGGCGCCGGGCACCTGTACACCGACCCGGAGCTGCCGGACTACGACGCCGAGGCGGCCGACCGGACGTGGACGATCGCGCTGGCGTTCCTCGACAGCCTCTAGGAGCGCGCCCGGGCGAGGCTCCCTTCCGACGTGTCGGCGGGACGCCCTCTCGGCTCGGCGCGACACCCGCGCCGAGCCGAGGACCGCACGCCGCCGAGACCGTGTACCGAGCGGTCATCTCCGCTTGATGATGGCGAGGAGATCGCGCAGGTACGTGGCGTCGTACGCCCGGGGTTGCCCGCCGTGTACGCCATCAAGGAGGAAGCTTCCGCGCTCGATGGTCCAGTTGCCGTCGACCAGGGCGTTCCTGACTTCCTGACCCATGGCGTCCCAGCGGGTCATGGCAGGGGCGTGTGCCCCGACCGGCCGTCGTGTCCGAGCCGTCATGGCCGGCGGAGGATTCCGCGCCACGCCCGCCCGGGACCCACGCGACAGGGCCGGCGGCCCCGGGGAGTTCCCCGGAACCGCCGGCCCTCTGCCGTGCGGGGGCGTCAGCCTCGGTAGGAAACCCAGGAGTTGTTCATGCGGGTGACCTGGCCGGCCGTGAACTGGTACATGCAGGAGTCGTACGTGTAGTCCATGAAGTTGTGGATCGGGTCCACGCCGGTCGTGGTGCAGGTGTCGCGGCCGGTCGGGCACTCGTACGCGGGGCTGGACTCGGCCGGGGTGTCGCTCACGGAGTCACCGCTGCCGGAGCAGCCGCCCTGGAAGGTGTGGTAGAGGCCCATCCAGTGGCCGACCTCGTGGGTGGCGGTGTCGCCCTGGTTGTAGTTGGTGGCCGAGCCGCCGGGCAGCGACGCGTCGAGGATGACGACGCCGTCCATCTTCGGGCTGGACTTGTACGAGGACGGGAAGGTGGCCCAGCCGAGCAGACCGCCGCTGAGGTTGGCGGTGTAGACGTTCAGCGCGTTGGCGCCGCCCTTGCGCAGGGCGTTCTTCATGTTCTTCTCGGCGGTGGTGCCGTCGCTGAGGTTGTACCAGGTGGCGTTGTCCGTGTAGTCGGTGCCGGCCAGCGTGAACTGGAAGTTCGTGTTGGTGTTGCCGGTGCCCTGGCCCGCGTAGGCGGCGTTGAGGACGGACATCTGGTTGTTGATGGCGGTGGCGCTGAGCTTGCCCGTCGTACCGCTGTGGATGACGTGGAAGTAGACCGGGATGTTCACCGCGGTGGCACCGGCGGCGGCCGACGTACGGCCGGCGGCGCGGGCCGCGGAGACCTTCTTCGCCAGGTCGGCGTCCATGGCCTTGACCTGGGCGGCGGTCAGCTCGTTGGGCTCGGCCTTGGTGGTGCTGCCCTTGGCCTTGCGGGCGCCGGAGAGCGCGGCGCCGCCGTCGGCGCACTTCTCGGCCGAGGCGAGGGTGGTGCCGGACGAGCCGGCCGGCGCGGCGGCCGGGGCCGTCATCGGCGCCAGGGCCAGGGATCCGGCCATCAGGGCCGTGCCGAGCAGACGACGTGACATACGCGGCGATATACGGGCAAGAGCGCGCACGGGTGACTCCTAGCGGGGGGTTGTGGGAGGTCGTTCCTCGCCACCGACTGCCGGGAGATTACGCGTCCATGTCATGTCTGGTTGAGGAGTGATCAAGCCCAATCATTTGGTGGGCAAATCAGTTCATTGGTGAGAAAAACTCGTGCGGTCTCCGAAGTTTGAAACAAGCACGTCACAGAAGGGACGGCGAAGGCGGGTGGTGTGTCCGGATTCGATGCCCGGAAATCGCCACCCGCCGTAGCCACGTCATCTCCCGTTAACAGAAGGGATCATGGCCGAAAAGCGTCGGTCAGCGTACCGGCTGGTACACCCGCTCGACACGCTGCGTTCCGTTGCGCGTGCGATACGAGCGCGCCCAGGACGCCGTCGCGTCGCGGTCGGCCCGGTCGGAGACCGCGTAGTAGTCCATCTGCGAGCGGTCGGCCGTCACGTCGAGGACGCCGTAGCCGTGGTGGTCCAGATCCACCCACTCCACATGGCGGTTGGCGGCCTTGAGCGCGCCCGCCGCGAGGACCGAGACGGTGCCCGCCGGCACGTGCAGGATGTCGTCCAGGTTGTCCGACGTCACCGAGGTCACCACGAACTCCGTGGCCGCCGACGCCGACACCGGGTACGTCGCCGCCTTCACCGGCACGTCGTTGGCCCACGCCATGTGGATGTCGCCGGTCAGGAAGACGGTGTTGCGGATCGCCCGGTCCGTCAGGTGCTGCAGCAGCTCCTTGCGGTCGTCGGTGTAGCCGTCCCACTGGTCGACGTTGATGGCGATGCCCTCCTTGGGCAGCCCAAGCAGCTCCGCGATCGGGGCGAGCAGCTCGGCCGGCAGCGAGCCGAAGGCCACCGGCGAGATCATCACCGAGGTGCCCACCAGCTGCCAGGCCGCGTCCGAGGACGCGAGCCCCGACTTCAGCCAGTCCAGCTGCGCCCGCCCGGTGATGGAACGGTTCGGGTCGTCGACCGCCCCGTCGCCCACCTTCGCCTGCTGCGAACGGAACGAGCGCAGGTCGAGCAGGTGCAGATCGGCCAGCTTGCCGAACCGCAGCCGCCGGTAGACCGTGCCCTCGGTGGAGGTGCGTACGGGCATCCACTCGAAGTACGCCCGCTTGGCCGCCGCCACCCGGTCCGCCCAGGCGCCCTCGGTGCCCGGCGTGTGGTTCTCCGCCCCGCCCGACCAGGCGTCGTTGGCGAACTCGTGGTCGTCCCAGATCGCCACGATCGGATGCGCCGCGTGCAGCGCCTGGAGGTCGGTGTCCGTCTTGTACGTGGCGTGCCGCAGCCGGTAGTCGGCGAGCGAGACGATCTCGTGCTCGGGCTGGTGCCGGCGCACCGTGTACTTCGCGGCCGGGTAGGAGCCCGTCGCGTACTCGTAGATGTAGTCGCCGAGATGCAGGATCGCGTCCAGGTCGGTCCGGGCGGCGAGGTGGCGGTACGGGGAGAACCAGCCGGCCTCCCAGTTGGCGCACGACACCACGCCGAAGCGGATGCCGGAGGCCGCGTCGGCGGCCGGCGCGGTGCGGGTGCGGCCGGCGGGGGAGAGGGTCGTACCGGCGGTGAAGCGGTACCAGTAGGCGGTGGCCGGCCGCAGACCGCGTACATCGGCCTTCACCGTGTGGTCGGAGGCGGCGGTCGCGACGGTGGTGCCGCGGGCCACGATCCGGGTGAAGGCCTGGTCCTCGGCCAGCTCCCAGCCGACCGTGAGGTCGGGGCCCTTGCCGGAGCCGGGCAGGGCGTCGGGGGTGGGGGTGACGCGCGTCCAGAGCAGGATGCCGTCGGGCAGCGGGTCGCCGGAGGCGACGCCGTGACGGAACGCGGGAGCCCCGGTCTCCGCGAACGCGGGCGAGGCGGCCCCGACCAGCGCCGGTGTGGCGACGGCGGTGACGGCGGCGGCCATCACGACCGTGCGGCGGGTGGGGGCGGATATGTGGTTACGACTGGTCACGGCGCGTCAGATTACCGACAGGTAAGGCTCCCGGGGCAGAGGTCGGCGCGAAGTTCGCCGACTCTTCGGCGGGCGTTCTCCGTACCGGAACCGGAGCGAGAGAACCGACCGGAACCGGAGGGGAACCAGGGCCGTCCAGGCCCGGACCGGCGCCCTGGGAGCAACCGGAACCCCGGCCGGAAGCCCGCCGGAATCCCTGGCAAAGTCCCCTCGTACACCGCGGCCCCGCACCCCGCGCACAGAGCGGGGCCGGGGCCGGGCCGGGAAAGCGGTACGCCGGGCGGGTCAGCCCTTCATCGCCGTGGCGAGGGCCGCGTCGAACTGCTCCACCGTCAGCGGCGGGTTGTCACTGCCCTCGACGGTCACCGGCTTGCCGTCCATCTTCACCGTCGGGGTGCCCCGCACCCCGCTCTCGTCGAAGGTCTTCGACATCTTCATCGCCCACGCGTCGAAGGTGCCGTTCTCCACGTTCTCGCGGAACTTCGCGTTGCCCTTCAGCGCCGGGACGGTGTCCGCTATCTCCAGGAGGTAGGAGTCCTTCGCGAACTTGTCGTCGGTCTCCTCCGGGTGGAACTTCGGCGAGTAGAGCGCGTTCTTGTACTTCAGGAACGCCTCGGGGCTCACGTCGAGCGCCGCGCCCAGGGCCGACAGGGCGTTCTTCGAGCCGGTGCCCTGGAGGGCGTTGTCGAGGAAGGTGGCGCCGATGTACTTCAGCTTGTACGTGCCGTCGGCCACGTCCTTGTCGACCTTGGCGCCCACGCCCTGTTCGAAGGTCGCGCACACCGGGCAGCGCGAGTCCTCGTAGATCTCCAGGGTCTTCTTCGCCTCGGGCTTGCCGATGACGACCGTGGTGCCGTCCTTGCCCTCGGTGTTCTTCGGGGCGGTGACGTTCGTGGCGTCCGCGGCCGTCTCCCACGCGGAGGGCTTGTTGGCCTGGACGACCGCGTAGCCGACGCCGCCGGCGACGGCGAGCACGGCGACGGCCGCACCGGCGACGATCACCTGGCGGCGGGCCTTGTCCTTCTTGGCCTGCTTCTCGCGCTCGGCACGCATCCGCTCGCGGGCGGCGGCCTTGTTGTCCTGGCTGTTGCGCTTGCTCATGATGGATCACTCCGTGACACGGGTGGGGAAGGTGTGCTGTCTCAGCCGAAGGCGAGCACGGGCGCACCGGCCGGAGCCGTACGCCGCGGGCTCGGCCGGCTCGGCGGTCCCCGCCGTCCCACACAGTGCACGAGCAGCCACGTCCGCGAGCGGCGCGGCCGGCCGGCCGGCCGCCCGGCCCGGCGCGGGGCCGTTCCGGCGGCCCGGTGCAGCGCCGCCACCAGCAGCAGCGGCCGGAAAGCCAGCGCCACGGCCGCGCGCAGCAGCCGGCCCAGCGCCCGCTCGCCGCCCCGCAGCCAGCCGGCCGCCGTCAGCCCGAGGGCCACATGGGCGGCGAGCAGCAGCCAGGGCACCGACGGGTCGGGGGACGACAGCAGGGCCGCGGCGGTCCCGGATCCGGGCACCGCCACCCCCGGCAGCGGCGTGCCGAGGGCACCGCCGCACAGCGCGTCCATGGAGAAGCCGACCGACCGCAGCGACCCGGCGACCGGGCCGCCGGCGGGGCCGTAACAGGCCACCTGCCCGCTGGTGAACAGCGTGTCCGCGGCCAGCTCCAGCGGGACGAGCAGTCCCGCGATCGGCCCGAAGCCGCGCTCGCGGCCCGCCAGCGCGTACGCGGCGGCGAAGACGCCCGCCGCGACCGGGACGACCGTCCCGAGCGGCAGCGGCACCCCCGACAGCAGGACATGCGAGGCCACGGACAGCGCCACGGCCACTGCCGTGAAGAACGCCGCCCGGAGGGCTCTCAGCTGGATGCCTGCCATGTCCATCGCCGGGAAGTGTGCCACGACACGCCGTAAGAGGTCCCTAAAAGAGTGCTGTGAGACGACCCCGTGGCCCCGGCCGGGGACCTTCGCCCCGGGCCGTTCGGCCCTCCCGCCGGACGCCGCCCGGGCCCCGAGACCCCGTCTTCACGGCTTCGGCCGGGTCCCCGGAGGGGCCGCCCGGGGGAGAACGCGGACAGGACACGAGGCGCGGTCGGGCATCAACCTGGCATATGACAAAGCGGACAGTCGCCTGCCGCCCCCGTCACGCCGCGGCACCCGGCGAGCGGCCGCCGCCGGGCCGCCGCCAGGTCGCTGTCAGGTCGCTCGGAAGGTCGCTCGGAGACGTAGACTTCCAGGCTGACCCCCCAGAAAAGCAGCCGGAGGCAATCCCCGTGTCCAAGCCGCCCTTCACGCACCTCCACGTCCACACCCAGTACTCCCTGCTGGACGGTGCCGCGCGGCTGAAGGACATGTTCAACGCGTGCAACGAGATGGGCATGTCCCATATCGCGATGTCCGACCACGGCAACCTGCACGGCGCCTACGACTTCTTCCACTCGGCCAAGAAGGCCGGCGTGACCCCGATCATCGGCATCGAGGCCTATGTCGCCCCGGAGTCCCGCCGTAACAAGCGGAAGATCCAGTGGGGCCAGCCGCACCAGAAGCGGGACGACGTCTCCGGTTCCGGTGGTTACACCCACAAGACCATCTGGGCGGCGAACGCGACGGGTCTGCACAACCTCTTCAAGCTGTCCTCCGACGCCTACGCCGAGGGCTGGCTGCAGAAGTGGCCCCGGATGGACAAGGAGACCATCGCCCAGTGGTCGGAGGGCCTGATCGCCTCCACCGGCTGCCCCTCCGGCGAGCTCCAGACCCGGCTGCGCCTCGGCCAGTTCGACGAGGCCCTGAAGGCCGCCTCCGAGTACCAGGACATCTTCGGCAAGGGCCGCTACTTCCTGGAGCTGATGGACCACGGCATCGAGATCGAGCGCCGGGTTCGCGACGGCCTGCTGGAGATCGGCAAGAAGCTCGGCATCCCGCCGCTGGTCACCAACGACTCGCACTACACGTACGCGCACGAGGCCACCGCCCACGACGCCCTGCTCTGCATCCAGACCGGCAAGAACCTCTCCGACCCGGACCGCTTCCGGTTCGACGGCACCGGCTACTACCTGAAGTCGACGGACGAGATGTACGCCGTCGACTCCTCGGACGCCTGGCAGGAGGGCTGCCGCAACACCCTCCTGGTCGCCGAGCAGATCGACACCACCGGCATGTTCGAGAAGCGCGACCTCATGCCGAAGTTCGACATCCCCGAGGGCTACACCGAGGTCACCTGGTTCCGCGAGGAGACCATGCGGGGCATGGCCCGGCGCTTCCCGAACGGGATCCCGGACGACCGCATGAAGCAGGTCGAGTACGAGATGGACACCATCATCTCGATGGGCTTCCCGGGCTACTTCCTCGTCGTCGCCGACTTCATCATGTGGGCGAAGAGCCAGGGCATCGCGGTGGGCCCGGGCCGAGGCTCCGCGGCCGGCTCGATCGTCGCGTACGCCATGGGCATCACCGACCTCGACCCGATCCCGCACGGTCTGATCTTCGAGCGCTTCCTCAACCCCGAGCGCATCTCGATGCCCGATGTCGACATCGACTTCGACGAGCGCCGGCGCGTCGAGGTGATCCGGTACGTGACGGAGAAGTACGGCGCCGACAAGGTCGCCATGATCGGCACGTACGGCAAGATCAAGGCCAAGAACGCGATCAAGGACTCCGCCCGCGTCCTCGGCTACCCGTACGCGATGGGCGACCGGCTCACCAAGGCCATGCCCGCCGACGTCCTCGGCAAGGGCATCGACCTCGACGGCATCACCAACCCGACGCACCCGCGCTACGGCGAGGCGGGCGAGATCCGGGCGATGTACGAGAACGAGCCCGACGTGAAGAAGGTCATCGACACCGCCAAGGGCGTCGAGGGCCTGGTCCGCCAGATGGGCGTGCACGCCGCCGGCGTGATCATGTCCAGCGAGCCGATCGTCGACCACGCCCCGATCTGGGTGCGGCACACCGACGGCGTCACCATCACGCAGTGGGACTACCCGCAGTGCGAGTCGCTCGGCCTGCTGAAGATGGACTTCCTGGGCCTGCGCAACCTCACCATCATGGACGACGCCGTCAAGATGGTGAAGGCGAACAAGGGCATCGACCTGGACCTGCTCGCGCTGCCGCTCGACGACCCGAAGACCTTCGATCTGCTCCAGCGCGGTGACACCCTCGGCGTCTTCCAGTTCGACGGCGGCCCGATGCGGTCCCTGCTGCGGCTGATGAAGCCCGACAACTTCGAAGACATCTCCGCCGTGTCCGCGCTCTACCGCCCGGGCCCGATGGGCATGAACTCGCACACGAACTACGCGCTCCGCAAGAACGGCCAGCAGGAGATCACGCCGATCCACCCGGAGCTGGAGGAGCCGCTCCAGGAGGTCCTGGCGGTCACCTACGGCCTCATCGTGTACCAGGAGCAGGTGCAGAAGGCCGCGCAGATCATCGCCGGCTACTCGCTCGGCGAGGCCGACATCCTCCGCCGCGTCATGGGCAAGAAGAAGCCCGACGAGCTGGCGAAGAACTTCGTCATCTTCGAGGCCGGCGCCAAGAAGAAGGGCTTCAGCGACGCGGCCATCAAGGCCCTGTGGGACGTCCTTGTCCCGTTCGCCGGCTACGCCTTCAACAAGGCGCACTCCGCCGCGTACGGCCTGGTCTCCTACTGGACCGCGTACCTCAAGGCGAACTACCCGGCCGAGTACATGGCGGGCCTGCTGACCTCGGTCAAGGACGACAAGGACAAGTCGGCCGTCTACCTGAACGAGTGCCGGCGCATGGGCATCAAGGTGCTCCCGCCGAACGTCAACGAGTCGGAGTCGAACTTCGCCGCCCAGGGTGACGACGTCATCCTGTTCGGCCTCACCGCCGTCCGCAACGTCGGCTCCAACGTCGTCGAGTCGATCATCCGCACCCGCAAGAGCAAGGGGAAGTACGGCTCCTTCCCCGACTTCCTCGACAAGGTCGAGGCGGTCGTCTGCAACAAGCGCACCATCGAGTCGCTGATCAAGGCCGGCGCCTTCGACACCATGGGCCACACCCGCAAGGGCCTGGTCGCCCAGCACGAGCCCATGATCGACACCGTCGTCGCGGTCAAGCGCAAGGAGGCCGAGGGACAGTTCGACCTCTTCGGCGGGATGGGCGAGGAGAGCAGCGACGAGCCCGGCTTCGGTCTCGACGTCGAGTTCGGCGACGTCGAGTGGGAGAAGGCCTACCTGCTCGCCCAGGAGCGCGAGATGCTCGGCCTGTACGTCTCCGACCACCCGCTCTTCGGTCTCGAACACGTCCTGTCGGACAAGACCGACGCGGGCATCTCCCAGCTCACCGGCGGCGAGCACTCCGACGGCGCGGTCGTCACCATCGGCGGCATCATCTCCGGCCTCCAGCGGAAGATGACCAAGCAGGGCAACGCCTGGGCCATCGCCACCGTCGAGGACCTGGCCGGCTCGATCGAGTGCATGTTCTTCCCGGCCACCTACCAGCTGGTCTCCACCCAGCTGGTCGAGGACGCCGTCGTCTTCGTCAAGGGCCGGCTCGACAAGCGCGAGGACATCCCGCGTCTGGTCGCCATGGAGCTGATGGTCCCCGACCTGTCCAACGCGGGCACCAACGCGCCGGTGATCCTGACCATCCCCACGGTCCGGGTGACCCCGCCGATGATCAGCCGACTCGGCGAGATCCTCCAGAGTCACAAGGGCAACACCGAGGTCCGGATCAAGCTCCAGGGCCCGCGGAACACCACGGTGCTGCGGCTCGACCGGCACCGGGTCCAGGCCGACCCGGCGCTCTTCGGTGACCTGAAGGTGCTGCTCGGCCCGTCCTGCCTGGCCGGCTAGTGCTGCGACCGGGAAGGTTTGCCGGGCGTCGCGAGCCGGTGAACCTTTCCGCCCTGCTCACCCCGCCCGGCACCGACCCGGACGACGTGGCGGAGGCCATCGGCACC